>JAFGJF010000491.1 GCA_016929205.1 Anaerolineae bacterium | reverse complement strand
GGTGGGGTGGCCTCACGACCGCTGATGGCGATCCGGACCGGCATCAGCAGTTCAGCCCGTTTCCAGCCCAGCCGTACCATCTGCCCGTCAAGCGCATTTTCGAGATTCGGAGCAGACCAGGCAGCCACGTCGACGGCACGCAGTACGACCAAGACATCCGCCAGCGCCTGGCGCAGCATGTCCAGAGCGTGTCGCCTGGCAAATCGGTTGTTATGCAGCAAGGCAATACACTCATCGACAGCCGGATCGCGATTGGGAAAAAAGAAGCGCAATGCCTCCGGTGCCTCGGCCAGAGTCTTTAGCCGCTCCTGTTCGAGGGCCATCAACTGGACCAGATGTGCAAACGTCGTCGGATCAAGCGTTTGCGAAGCCAGCAAACCGGCCTCAACCAGGTAAGGGACAGCCCGTCGAGCCAGTTCCTTGGCGGCAAGGTGGCGAATGGTGTAGCCGTTCAGCCAAAGCAGCTTGGTATGATCAAAGATCGCGTTTGCCTTGGCGCATCGATCCAGCGAAAACGCCTGCAGCAATTCGTCGAACGAGAACAGCTCTTGTTCCGTGCCCGGATTCCACCCACTGAACGCGAGGTGGTTGTTCAAGGCTTCCGGGAGATAGCCCTGATCGCGGAACTCGCCAACAAAGATCGCCCCGGCGCGTTTGCTGATCTTGGAACGGTCGGGATTCAACAGCAAACTAAAGTGACCAAAGTCCGGCGGAACGACGTCCAACGCCTCGTACATCTGGAGCTGGGAAAAGGTATTGCTGATGTGATCGGCGCTTCGCAAGACGTGTGAGATCTGCATCTCGATCTCGTTAACGATCGTGGCAAAGCTGTACGTCGGCATGCCAGTCGATCTCAAAATCACCGGATCGCCGATCACCGCCGCGTGCTGCTCGATCGGCCCCTGTACCAGGTCCAGATAAGCCATCGGCTTTGGATCAATGCGAAAACGCACCGTTGCCTTGGTCCCTGCTTGCAGCCGCTGCCTGACCTGCTGTGCGGTCAGATCGCGGCACTTGCCACTATAGCGGTACGAAAGACCCGCCGCCCGCGCTGTCTTGCGCTCCGCGTCCAGTTCTTCAGGTGTGCAAAAACAATGGTAGGCGCGTCCGCTATCGAGCAAACGCTGCGCCGCGTCCCGGTACGAGTCGATCCGTTCGGACTGCCGGTAAGGACCAAACGACCCGCCAATGTCGGGCCCTTCGTCCCACTGTAAACCAAGCCACCGCAATCCCTCCAGGACACCCTGTTCGGATGCCAGAGTCGACCGCTTGGCATCGGTATCGTCGATGCGCAAGACAAAGGTCCCGCCGTGCTGGCGGGCAAAAAGCAGATTGTACAGCGCGTTGCGCGCCGTGCCCACGTGGCAGTGGCCCGTGGGGCTGGGCGCAATGCGAACGCGCACAGGTTTGTTGTTGGCTGACTCCATCATCTTGACTCCTTTCATTCTACTGATCAGGACAAAATTTCCTAAACTTTTGAATGCCCCTCATGGGGGGCAAAAAATCGTTTAGCTTTATATGTCGGGATCAGTAGCTCACGGATGGACACGGATTGGCACGGATCTTGGCAGGATTCTGCCGCATCCATCCACAACGATCAACAATCCGACAAAAAAAAGAGGAGCTGCGGATGTGTATCGCGCAGCCCCTCGGGGTTTGTATCTAAAGCTAGTTTGCTAGAATTTGACCGGCCTATATCTCTTTGGTCTTGGCTTCTTTAGCAAGATCGCTGCGCAAGGTGGCAGTTGCTGCTGGGACTGCTGCAGCTCTGCGCCTTGGCGTTCGACCTCGATTATGATGAATCCATCGCTCTGGATGTGATTGTGGCAGGACAATATGCCCAAACCATGCTCCTTATGAGCATACTTGGCATAGGTTGTGCCCAATCTTTTGTGGCGACGATTCTCGAAATTCATATTCCCTTTCCGAATTCTAGATGCCCTTATTGTACCCGACTTGGCCCTCCTTTGTCAAGTCTAAAACCACATCGAACGTTCTTAAAATCGCAGCGAAAGGCAAGTCAGTCCTCCATCCATTTTTCGCATTTCACTCACGTCCAGCTCAATGACCGCTAATCCCAGTGCATCGAGCTTGTTTTTCGTCTTGGGAAACCCACACGGCGTGATCAGCGTCTCGTTCACCCAAAGCGTATTTGCCGCATAAGCCTCGTCCTCGCCGACCACGATTCGGTCGTACCTGGCAAACACATCGCGACGAGCGAGCGATTCTGTAACAAGCAAGATCCCCGGCCCAACGCCGTTGACATCCGACTTGAGATGAAGGCCGGCCTCAACGGGCACCGGGATCCACGTATAATCATACTTTTTAAGGATCGACCCAAGCTGGCGCGCCCCCAATTCGTTGGTCCGCTCAGAGATGCCGATAAAGGCGTGCCGGTCGACGATCAACACGTCACCGCCGTCGACGGTGCCGGGCGGCAGGATCCGCTCAATGGGGCGATATCGAGCCAGGACCGGTTCGATCGTCTTTTCTTCTCCCTTGCGCGCATCAGCTCCAGGGTTGGTGATCACGGCGACGCCGGGTGTGACCACGGCCACATCCTCAACAAAATAGGCGTCCGGATACCCGGGTTCCGCGTCCAGTTCGATGACCTCCAATCCCAACGTGCGCAGCGTAGCCACATAGGCCGCGTGCTGCTTGAGGATCAATGCATCATCGGGCACGCCGAGGTTTGAGGTGGTGATGCCCTGAGCAAAATCAAGGCCAGGCTTTCTGGTGATCGCGTGCGTAAATTCCAAGATACTATTCTCCTACAGACTCTTGCCCGATCTCGATCGTAAACGCCGGGTGATCCGATTCGGGGGAGGTGAAATACTGTGCCTCATTCCAAACGCCAAGATTATGTCTTGATCAATCCACCGTGATAAACAAGCGCATAAACCTCGGTGCCCTGGCGTGCGATCCACTCTCGTCCCGTGAACGACGTCACATCGCCCTTGCTGGTGTCGTGGTAGACACCGTTCTCCGTCACATGCTCGAATCCGCCCAGGAAACGCCCCAACCTGTACATCGCGCTCAAGCTTTCTTTGATAATCTGCCCCGCCTCTGCCGCCTGGATCAGCGAGGGGGCAAGGATGCGCCCGTAATAATTCATCGCCCACACGGGCTGCCCATGATAATAAACCACTTCTTGGCCGATAAAATCGCTGCCGCCAAAATAGCTATCCAGGTAGTCGAACTCGTCCTCGTGATAACACAGGTCGTGCGAACCAAGCCGGCACGATGGGCTCGGCACACCATCGCCGACATAGGTCGCTGCTTTGGCGTGCACAATAAAGTCATTCAACTGTTCTGTGTCCAGGCCTTGCATACCCAACCCTTTCTACTTTTGGCGTCGTCCAAAACAACTTTACGTTTACAACTGAACGGATAGAGATGCACAACGTGGTTTGATCTGATAATTCCAGCCAGTATATACCCGACGCCGAATTAGGTCACATTGTACAGATATTTGGGATTTGAGGCAAAATGCCAGATGAGGAAATCGTGCAAATTCCAACCTTAAAGTTTTCCTCAAGTATGAAATTTTGCTTGCAACTTGAGAGAATTTGCTTTATAATATTTCATAAAGAAAGCTGTGCAATTGACGGCGTTTGCATGGTGCAAACGGTTTGAGGAATTACATGGTAGAGAAACTAGACGACTTTCGGCAGAGGCTAGAAGATCACCTTCCAGGCTTGACTAAAAGCCAGCGGCGCATTGCTTCTTATCTGCTGGCTGGCTATGACGAGGCCGCTTTTTTGTCTGCGGCTGATCTGGCCGAACGTCTGGATGTCAGTCAGGCCACCGTTGTCCGCTTTGCCCAGGCTGTTGGCTATGATGGTTTCCCCGAATTGCGCCGCTGTCTACAGGAACTCTTTCGCGCCAAAGCCACGCCCGCCAGCCGCTTGCAGCGCAAACTCAGCGAGTTAGCCAGCAGCCAGGGCCATGTCTTGACAAACATGTTTGACATGGAGGTGCAGTATCTCACCGAGGCATCTCACAGCATCAAACTGGCCGACTTTGACCGCGCGGTGGACATCTTGTTGAGTGGTCGGAGAATTTTCGTTTTCGGCAGTGGCCCTTCCGCCATTCTAGCCGACCTGGCTGAGTTGCGACTGAGACGGATCGGTGTGCTTACAATTAGTATGACCGAATCAGGCCGCCATCTCTTGGAAAAGCTGCAACTCTTGCGGCAGGGAGATGTCGTTCTGGCTACCGGGTTTCAACAGGTCAGGTCAGAGTTGGTCGCTGTACTGGATTACGCTCATACCCTGGGTTGCCGCGCCATTCTCCTGACCGATATTCTGGGCACTGCCCTGCGGGGCAAAGCTGATGTCGTACTCGCCGCCCGGAGAGGTCCGGTTTCCACATTTCATTCCCTTACCGTACCCATGTCCGTACTCAACGCGCTCATCTTGGGTATGGCTATGGCGAGACACGATGAGAGCCTGGCTGCACTCAACCGGCTCGAGCAAATGCGCATTGACTACAATCTGGATGTCCCGGTCCAAATGTCATCGCAACGCTCCCCGACGGAGGACCAGCGACGAGCATGCTGATCATTGCTGCTTCTCTTACGACGCCAAGCCGCCGGATCTGGCAAAAAGAGAGCGCATCTGTCTTTCATTCACTCATTTGACGTAGTCACAATAATCCGCTCGATGAAAACCAGTAAACTGCTCACTCGATGAAACTCTACGATGATGGGAGAACAGACATGGCAATTCCCACAGTTTCCCGGCAACCGCTCTCTCGCCAAATGCTTGCTGCGTTTCGGAGGTTCGTTCGTTGGCTGACGAGCACCCAAGTTGCCCTGGCATTGATTATGCTGGTTTTGATGTTCTACATGATCATCATCCCTTTGTATCGTATGATTGAAACCTCGGTGACCTGGCAGCCGCATGATCTCACCCGCGTCCCCGATGCCGTGGTAGGCAAACTCACTGTTTTTCACTACGCCAGGATGTTGACAGGCGTTTTGGGCAAAATTTATATGTATACCCCGCTGCGGCATTCCTTCACCATCGCAATTGGGGCTACCTTGCTTTCGCTGTTGATTGGCGGATCGCTGGCCTGGTTGGTGGTCCGCACCGATATGCCGGGCAGGAAGCTCGTCAATCAACTGGCGTTGATCCCTTACATCATGCCGTCCTGGACCCTGGCTCAGGCCTGGCTCGTGTTTTTTAAAAACAGGCTTTCTGGTGGAACGCCGGGCGTTTTCGAATTCCTGGTGGGACAAAGCCCTCCAAACTGGTTGTCGTACGGGCCAGTGCCGATCATCATCTGCAGCGCGCTGCACTACTACACGTTCTTTTTCCTGTTCGTGTCGGCAGCGCTGATGTCCATCGATTCCAATCTCGAAGAAGCAGGCGAGCTGATGGGCGCCAGCCGCTGGCGCATCCTGCGCAAGATCACTTTTCCACTTGTCTTGCCGGCGATCCTCTCGGGTTTCGTTATGACCTTTTCCAAGGTGATGGGCACTTTTGGCGGACCGAATATTTTGGGAACACCGGTTAGGTACTATGTCGTTGCTACGATGATCCGTGGCAGCATGGGGGTTGGAGACAAAGCGGATGGTTTTGTGCTGGCGATCGTACTGATCTTGTTTTCCGTGATTACCATTTCACTTAATCAGCGATTGGTCGGGACACGCAAGAGTTACGAGACGATTGGCGGAAGAGGCTTTGTTGTGCAGGTGAGCAAGCTGGGAAAAATGAAATATGTCCTGAGAACTGCCGTGATCATTTTTCAGCTCCTGGTTATTGTCGTTCCGTTGGGCCTTCTGATCTTATCCACAGTGATGTTACGGGATGGGAATTACAGCCTCAGCAATCTCAGCCTGCAACATTGGATTGGAGCGCGTAATACAATTTATAACCATGGAGAGCCAGGAGTTCTACGCAACCCCAAGATCTATCAAACTGCCTGGAATTCGATCCGGCTTTCGTTATGGACGGCCTTTTTCACAGCCCTGCTGGGTGTCCTTCTCGGCTATGCCATCGTCAAAGGCCGGGGTACCCGGCTGTCAAAGCTCGTGGAGCAATTGGCCTACATTCCGTACGTGATCCCGGGCATCGCCTTTGGCGCAGTTTACATTGCAATGTTCATCAAGCCATTGGGACCGATCCCGGCTTTATATGGGACATTTGCCTTACTGGTGATCGTCTCGGTGGCCAAACATCTTCCCTATTCATCCCGTTCGGGGGTTTCAGCCATGATGCAGGTCGGCCGGGAACTAGAAGAGGCTGCTCAGGTCGCCAACGCCAATGTCTGGCAGCGTTTTATGCGCATTATCTTTCCACTCACCAGCAGCGGTTTTGTCTCCGGCTTCTTGTTGACCTTCATTACTACGATGCGCGAACTATCCTTAATCATCCTGCTGG
>JAFGJF010000490.1 GCA_016929205.1 Anaerolineae bacterium | reverse complement strand
TTTCTCGTTCACCCCGGTTGCAACGGCCTGCAACAATTGGGCCAGTGACGCGCTGATCCAGGTGGAGAAAAACGGCGTCGCGGCGCTGTACGTGACCCCAAACGGGCGCGCCAACAACGAGGGAAATATGGGCGGCAACCTGCGTCGTTACGTCACTCGGGACGGCGGGCGCACCTGGACTAAAGCGTGTGAGATCGCAGCAGACGGCATTGCCTATGGCGCAGTCACCCTCGTCCACCATGCCCACCCGGACGGGGCGATCGTCTTTTGCAATCGCGATGACAATACGATCTATTTGTGGGGCAGACGAGGTTTCGTTGGAGGCAACGCCGTCAACCCGCGCCCAGAATAGAGTATGGCCCAACAAGGTGGGTGCGGACGATACGTTTACGATTTGGGCCAAAGATCGGGGACCATTCACTCCCTCAAGAGAAACAGAAAGGAAAACACCATGCAAGGAGAAACAGGCCAGATCCTGACAGGGCAGTGCCACTGCGGCAGTGTCAAGTATGAGGCCCTGGGGCCGATTATCTTATGAGTAAAGCAAACCCGTCACGGCATGCTCCCGAGGAGATAGATGCTTACCTGGCATCCCTCCCGGACGATATCCGATCCGCTTTGGAACGGCTGAGACAGATCATCAGAGAGACAGCGCCAGACTGTACCGAACGGGTCAGCTACAGGATTCCCATATTCCGGCAGGAAAAAGACCTTGTTGGACTGTCGGCCCAAAAGAATCATTGCTCGCTGCACAGCATGAGCCCCTCATTGATGAAAGCGATGGTGGAAGAACTCCGGGGCATCAAGGTCTCCGGTGCGACCATCCACTTTACGCCTGAAAAGCTTTTGCCCAGGGAACTGGTAGAGAAAATCGTGCGGGAGCGGATAAAAGAGGGATCAAATCACAGCCTTGCCGCCGAATGAATTCGACAACTGGTACAGGAAACGTGTTCAAACAAACACGTTACGCCAACGGGTTTGCTTGAACGCGTTTCTGGTGTCAGCCAGAGAATTCGTTCTTGGGCCTGGCGAAAACCTCAAGACACTGGCCAGTTGCCGTATGTGGCGAGCGAATCCTCTCGCGCCAGTTGTTCCCAGGCGAAAATCGAGTATAATCACGGAATTTGTAGCCAGCTAAAGAGGAGAGTCAATGACCTTGACCATGCAACCAATAGACAAACCACTGATCGACCTGCGCGATCTGTTTTTGCTGCGCCCAAACGTCGTGTTTTTGAACCACGGCTCGTTTGGCGCCTGCCCCAGGCCGGTTTTCGAAACGTATCAGGCGTGGCAGCTCGAACTCGAACGCCAGCCCGTGGAATTTGTGCAGCGGCGTTCGACCGATTTGCTGGCCGAGGCGAGGCAGGCGCTGGGTGCGTATATCGGCGCGGATGGAGACGATCTGGTTTACGTGACCAACGTGACCATCGGGCTCAATATCGTCGCCCGCTCGCTGCCGCTCGAGCCCGGCGACGAGGTGCTGACGACCGATCACGAGTACGGTTCGTTGAACCGGACCTGGGAATTCGTCTGTGAAAAACGTGGAGCTCATTACATCCAGCGACCGGTGCCGCTGCCCATCAAATCCACCGAACAGGTCGTGGACGCCATCTGGTCCGGGGTCACCGATCGCACCCGCGTGCTCTTTTTGAGCCACATCACCTCGCCGACGGCGCTGATCCTGCCGGTGGAAGAGCTGATTCGCCGGGCACGGGCGGCGGGGATCCTCACCGTGATCGACGGCGCGCACGCCGCCGGGCAACTGCCGCTGGATATGGCCGCGCTGGGCGCCGACTTTTATTCGGGCAATTGCCACAAGTGGATGATGGCCCCCAAGGGATCGGCCTTTCTTTATGCCCGGCGCGAGATGCAGCCGCTGCTGGAACCGCTGATCGGGGGTAGGAAGGACGACCTCCAGGTGTCGCGCCTGGTCGACGAGCACCAATACCATGGCACGCGCGACCTGGCTGCCTTTTTGGCCGTGCCGGCGGCGATCCAGTTTATGCACGATCACGACTGGGACGCGGTGCGCGTGCGGTGCCACGAGTTGGTCCGTCACGCCCGCGACGAGGTCGCCCGCCTGACCGGCGTCCCCCCCGTCGTGCCCGACGCGCCGGACTGGTTTGCCCAAATTGCCGTCCTGCCGATCCCGGCCTGCGATATGGCAGCGCTTAGGGCGTGGCTGTACGACGAACACCAGATCGAGATCCCGGTTTTTACCTGGCACGATCACTCGCTGGTGCGGCTTTCGGTGCAGGGGTACATTACGCGGGAGGATGTGGAGAGGTTGATCGAGGCGATTGGGACGTTTTTTGCGCGCCAATGAGAGCATAAAAGGGCCAGCAACTGAGTGCTGGCCCCGTTCTTGTGTTAGCCTATTGTCCCTGCTCCACCGACGTTGCAGATCGTTGCACGCCGCAAGATGCGTTCAAAAGCCAAAAATATCGCCGGTGTTAACCTGCTCGCCTTTTTGCTTTGATGCGACTTGCTCACTCGGAATAGAACCCTATCCCGGTGGCCACTTGGTTCCCAACATCGATTTTCCATCAAGGTAACGAAAATGATCGATTGCGAAAAGGAGTTCCGCATGCTTTTGAACTGCATCCATGTCTGGAAACTCTTCCACGCCACAAAGTAGCCATTCCTGATTCGACCAAACCGGGCTACACTGAATCATGGTCTTTCCGCCAACCTTGTGCAGGGCCTCCTGAGACTGGGCCATATGCGCGTTTTTTTCTTCCTCAGACAATTGATACCACGCTTCTGTTGGTCTGGACATCCAAAACTTGTAGATTGGCTCCGCCATTTCACATCTCCTTATGTCTCACTATACTGCTGCTGTTCACTCTGCGTTTAGGACTCCATCCTGGCTTTTATGTTTGAAAGCGTCACTTTCATTTCGTTATCGTTTACTTTGATCAGAAATGCTTCGGCCAGTTTGCGCAGCACTGGGATTTTCACGGTATACTCGGCATCGACGGTCAGCTTGGTACCGCCATCCACAGCCTCAACTGTCCAGATCATCGTGGACGGAACTCCCCCCTCGTTAACGTCCACAATACGCTGGTTTGGGACATACTCGACCATTTCCCCGGTACCTTCAAAACGTACACCAGCCATCTTGTAAACCCACTTGAGCTTGCTGCCGCCATTAGGCAAACGTTCCACATCGCTGACTTGAACCAAGCTCGGCCAGAACTCCGGCCGTTTTGTCACGTCCGCGATGTACCCGAAAACCTTGTCCACTGGCGCATCAATGACGATACTATTCTTTACTTTTGGCATAATTTCCATTCCCTTTCCCATGTTTGTGACAGCCTGCAAAGATAGGACGCAAGATAACTCGACAGCCTCCGTATACAGCAAGGCCGGCTTCGACTTTGTACAAACACCTCCTTCCTTTGTACAACCAAACAAAAACAGCCGAACGCTGACTCGGATCATTACCAAGTTGGGTTCGGCTGTATTTGATGTGCTCCCTCTTCAGTCAATGGGGTGTGCGATGA
>JAFGJF010000489.1 GCA_016929205.1 Anaerolineae bacterium | reverse complement strand
CGCTTCGAGCCGCAGATGTCGTCCGATCAGCGAGAAGCACTGTACGTGGGCTGGAAAGAGGCAGTCGCGCGTACGACGCTCGACCCCGATCTGTGATCGCGTGAGTGAGGCCGTCCTCGGACGGCGCAACTTATGGGAGGTATCGACATGGCAGAGGCGATCAGAAACCAGGTTTTTCACCTCAAATACGAGCATAATGCATCAAAGATTGTTCTAGCTTCAATCTCATATCTTGCTTATATGATCAAAAACCTGGTTTCTTGACCTTTGTCAAAAGTCCAAACGGAGGGTGGTGTTGGCAAAAGTTGGTGGGAACGCGTGAGAATGACAGGTTTCTATGTGTGCACAGAGCATTTGTGGCTGCCCATCCAGAATTCACGCCATACGGGCAGTCAAGGAGGAAGAAAACATGAAAGCAATCATTGTCGGATCTGGAATAGCGGGGCTGACGGCCGGCGCGACCCTCGCCAAGGCGGGGCTTGACGTCACCATATTCGAACAGTATCACCGCCCCGGCGGGGTGACCGCCACGATCGAAAAAGATGGCTTCCAGTGGGATCTGGGGCAGTTGATGCTGGAAGGGTTTGGCAAGGATGAGCCGATCGGGCAGATCCTGGTTGAACTGGGTATTTTCGATCAGGTTTCATCCAAGATTGACCAGCGCGGCTATGTGTTCCCGGACTATGAAATCCGCACGCCTGAAACTTACGGCGGGCCGCAATGGCGGATGGCACTTCTCAAAGAGCAGTTCCCGGAAGATGCCAAAGGACTGGACAAATACTGGAAAGACTACCTGCGTTTCACCAAGCTTATGACCTTTGGACGCAGGGCCGAAAAGGCATCGGGTTTGGCCAAAACCCTCCTTATGGCGCGGCTCTATTGGACACTGCTCCCCCTACTGCCCAAAGCCAAATGGAGCGCTGAGCGGTTGATGAGCCATTATTTCAAATCTGAAAAGCTGAGAATGGTCTTTACTTCCATTCTGGCCGATTTTTTCACTCCGCCTTCGGACTTTTTGGGGCTGGGGATCTTTGCCCTCAACTCTGAGCTGTCTTTCGACAAGCGCATTCCGAAATCGCTTGGCGCCAACACCGACCAGCTCTACCTATACAGCATGCTGGGCGGAATCCAAAAGCTAACCCGGCCGATGATCGACATGATTGAGAGCAAGGGCGGCAAGATAGCCGTAGAAAGCCCGGTAGAAAAGATCGTGGTCGAAAACAACAAGGTGACCGGCGTGCAGGTTGGCGGCGAGTTCCATCCCGCCGATGTGGTGCTGGCCTCAGGCGATGCCAAGCAAATCTTTTTCAAGCTGGTCGGCAAAGAGAACCTGACCGAGGAGTATGTTCAGTTGGTCCAAAACCAGACCCTGATGGATTCGGTCTTTATGGTGCATTTGGGGATTGATATGGACCCCTCACCCTATGTACACGGGCCGGTGACCTATTACTATGGCACCTACGATCTCGATAGGGGCATCAAGGATGCCCAGAGTGGCAATTATCACCAAGGGCGAGATGGTTTTGTCGTCCATGTACCGACAATGCATTCGCCCGAGATGGCCCCCAGAGGCCACCACGCCCTGACAATCTATACGATCTGCCCCGACACGCTGAACGAAGGCACCTGGGATGACCGTCGGGAAGAGTTTGCCGATAAACTGGTGGCACACGCACAAAAATACATCCCGGGGCTCGGCGAGAAAACCCTGACCCGCGTGATCGTCACCCCGGCAGATTTCAGAGAGCTAACCCGCGCCGAACACCATGCCTTTGGCGGGTTGGCCCCCGTGATGAACAGACCCAACATCAAGCACCAAACCCCGATCGAGGGTTTGTGGTTCATCGGCCAGCAGAGCAAGAGCGGAGGCGGGGTTTTCAATGTACTGCCTTCTTCATATCAAGTCGCACGGAGGATTATTGAGGGATGAGGTCAAACAGTATCATTAATGCAATCTATGCAAGAAGAAGCATCCGCAAGTTTGTCCAGGGCAAACCCGTTGAAAGGGAAAAACTTGAGACGCTGTTAAAGGCAGCTATGGCCGCCCCATCAGCTTGCAACATCCAACCTTGGGATTTCATCATCATCCAAGATAGAGCAAGTGTACGAGCAATACAGGACGGTATAGAGCAGTATGCAGAGTACGATCCAACAGTAATCATTGTCATTTGTGGCAATAACGAGTTTATCCCCTGGAAAGACTATGGGGTCGTGGATTGTGCGTGTGCGATGGAAAATATCATGATAGCGGCACCTGCAATCGGTTTGGGAACAGTATGCATTGGTGGATTTGACCGGCAAAAAGTCAAGGAGCAATTAGCAATCCCAGATAACATAGAAGCGGTAGGGATGTTGTATGTTGGATATCCTGATGAGGAAAAGCACCCCAGAACCAAGTACATCGAACAAGCCGTACACTGGGGTAGATACGACGTGAAACGAACAAGAAAACCACGGCCGGGAAATATCCTGGAATTTGGCCCAGAAGCCTCTTTATGAATGCGGGGATAATGAATACGAAAATCTCGATCATCAAACCGGAGGCGCTGCGCGCTGTGGGCGGTTTTCTGGGGCAGCGCTTTCACGCTAACAGAGAGACACGCCTAAAGGATCGGAGGCTTGCCGAAGGATTCGTCCGTCTGCACGAGCGTAAGACAATTCGCCCGGCGCATGCCTACGTACCTCTATGGGATGCGGGATGGTGGTCCTGCTGTGCTGATGTACACCGAGAGTGAGGCTGTTCTTCAGCCGTAGGGGCTGCCTGCCGTCACTCTGCGCCGGGAGACCGGTTTCCCCTCCACCGGCGCCGTGACCATCCACGTCCAACCGGAGCAGGCGGCCGGCTTTGCGTGTGCCGGGAGCCGTCCGATCCAGGACACCCGTGTTTGCCACGCCTGATGGCAACGCGCCGCTGGCCGGCCGCCAGGAGCAGTCATTTTTGCTGCATCCCTTTGCGAACCAGGGGGCGATCCGGGGAATCTATCGGGTGTTTATGGACTATACCAAGCCTGATGCATAGAGGGATCTCTATCCTAGGAGAAGAAAAACAATGTTCTATGGCGTACAATACTATCCCGAACACTGGCCCAAGGAGCGCTGGGCCGTCGATGCTCGGATGATGCGGGAGGCGGGGATCAATGTGGTGCGCATGGGCGAATTTGCCTGGAGCGCGCTGGAACCGAACGAGAGCGCGTTCGACTTTGCCTGGATGGACGAGGTCGTGGCCTTGCTCGACGCGCACGGGATCAAGACGATCATGTGCACGCCCTCGCGCACGCCGCCGCCCTGGGTGTTTGACCGCTATCCCGGCGTGCGCAACGTCGGCGCCGACGGGCACACGGTCAACTATGGCCAGCGCTACACGGTCGGGCTGAGTCACAGCGAATTCATCCAGCTCTCGCAAGACATCGACCGCGCCGTGGTCGAGCATTTTGCCGGGAACGACGCCATCGTCGGTTGGCAGGTGGACAATGCTGAACGTCGCGTTTACGCGTTGGCGCAGCGAACCGATCCACGAGCTGGATCCCGGCAAGTTTGTGACCACCAATTT
>JAFGJF010000488.1 GCA_016929205.1 Anaerolineae bacterium | reverse complement strand
TACCAACTGCTGAATCTGGCTGGAGCCATCTCGCTGATCGTCAACTCGTCCTATTATGGCGCGTATCCTTCAGTCGTGGTCAATGTCATTTGGGTAGGCATCGCCGCCGAAGCAACTATGATCGAGCATTGAGTGTGGACGAATTGAGTGACGACCCGCAGCACTTTTTACAGCACTGGTTCGCCGGGCTCATAGAAGGGCTGGAAACAATAGATGAACAGGCGCGTGATAGGGTCTTGCGCGCCTGTGGTCGGGCGTGCGCACGCTCCTACACCGGCAAACAGTTTCGCGACGCCTGGCGGGCCAGCGATGACCTGGATTCGTTTCTACTCGAGCTCGCAAAAAGGTTCCCGGAGGCGACCTATACCAAGATCGACGCCCACACCATCGAAGTACGTTACGCATATTGTGCGTGTGATCTGGTGCAGAAAGGCTGGGTCAATTCGCCCACCCTGTGCCAATGCTCGGCGCACAATCTGCGCGAGAATGTCGAGCAAGCGACCGGCCAACCGGTCGTGGTGACGATCGTCTCATCCATACTGGACGGCGCAGCAAAGTGCGTTTTCCAGGTCGTGTTGAAAAAACGGGAGGGGTAAGAATGGCTACTGAAACCCAACAGGCTCGTCGTGTCCGAGCTGGGGAAACAATGCGAGGTTTCAAACGAACGGATCACCAATGTGCTTGGCTGGCAGCCACGTACGGCAGAAGAGATGATTATCGACATGGCTGAAAGCATGATCCAGCACGGCATCGTATAACGCGGGCATGATAAAAGTGGCCAACCGACTTGCAGACATCGGACAAGAATGAGGACTATGAATACAAAACGCCAGACACTCGTACAAATTCTACTTGCCGCCGGAGTGCTTTTCGCCGTTGCCTTGAGCCTGGGCAGCCTGGTTTTTTGGTTGATCGCCATCTCGGCAGCCAGGTCGCTGGCGGCAGATATGGAATCCCTGGCCGAGAGCCACATCCAGCATACCGTGCACATCAGCCAGACGATCCCGTTTTCCACCGAGATTAGCGTCGACGAATCGATAACCGTGCCCGTGAGCCTGGTCGTCTCGCACACCTTGCCCATCGATACGCAGATCCCCTTCCAGGATCAGATCGTCGTGCCGATCGACATCGAATACAATGACGTCCTTGCCCTCGATACTGTGGTCGAACTCGATGACCAAATCAGCGTGCCGGTTGACGAGGTCATTGCCATCGACGAAACGTTTGCCATCCCGATCAAGATCCCACTGTACGGCGAAGCCAAGATCGACATCCCCATTCGCGGCGACATTCCCGTGCAACTGGACGTCGAATTCCCCATTACCAAGGCGCTCGCCGTGCACATCGACGTGCCCGTCTCGTTTGTCATCTCGAAGACTATGGCGGTGGACATAGATACCATGGTGCCGGTCTCAATTGTGATTCCCGTCCGCATCCCCGTGGAGACCGAGGTCGTCGTGCCATTCAGCCGCACGCTGCCCGTCCAACTCGAGGTGCCGGTGGTGCTCGACGTTCCGGTGGACATTGCCCTCGGCGACACCCCCTTTGGGCAGGTGCTGCGCGATCTGGCTCGCAGGTTGCGGCCCTAAACGCCGAGTTCGCAGGTTGGGTGTCTACCTCAGCCCAGTTCGTAGGTCGGGTTCCCAGGTTCATCTCTCCCCTTGCCTCTGCCCAACCTCAACGTTATTGCCAACCACCAGCTCAACCAACAAACCCGACACTTGCCCGATGCTAAAAGTCACCCCCCGCCGTGCAATCCTGACCGCGCCGAAGCCCCACTCATTTATGTCCAAACCGTAGAGAAACGTAACCACCCCCTCTGCGCCCCAATCGGCAGAATACTCTACCTGCGCCTGCGCATATCATCCCAAACTCGAATTGACCCACTCTACCGGCTGGGCAGCCTGCCCGTCACCGAAGGCATCCAGGAAAAAACGCCCACCATTCCCTGGTTCAAGCGCTATCGCCCCTCGATCATCGAGGAATATGCCGCTGCATTCCGCAAGGTCGTCGAACACCACAAGGAATTGCTCACCAATGATCCCGGCGACCCGCCGGAAATGGGCAGTTGGGGCCTGACCCGCCGTCGTGGGGGCTAGCTTTCCACAGCCGACGCCGGCAGCGCCCAACCATTTATAAAGGGTTTTACGCGTGTTGTCTTGATCCCGAAAACAATTACTTGGTCATCTGGGAGAATGACAAAAAAGCCGATTTCGCAGCTAACCGAGGTCGATAAAAGCATTGCCTTCACCGGCACCTGCACCCACTACTACTACAAGATGGACGCTTGACTCTATCTAGTCTTGTGCTATAATCAAAAATACAAGCCTGGCCGGACCACGGGATATTGGAGCAATGTAATGATCGACAAGCAGGAAATCAAACGCGTTGCAACTCAAATAGGCATCGCCGCAAAAGCGGAGCGAGTTGTATTGTTTGGTTCTTATGCCAAAGGCAACGCGGATCAAGATAGCGACATAGATTTATTGATCGTTGCAGAAAGTCAATTGCCCCGCTTCAAGCGCAGCCGTATGCTCTACAAACTGTTTCGTCCCTATCCGTTTGCGATGGATTTGGTTGTATATACTCCGCAAGAAATCGCAAAAGGTGAACAGTCACCTGTTTCCTTTATATCTAGGGTTTTACGCGAGGGCGAGGTACTCTATGTCCGCCGAGATCGAGATCGCGCGTCAGTGGGTAGCCAAAGCGCAAAATGATCTGCTAAATGCTGACAACAATCTGCACAGTCAAAAAATACCTCATGATACGGTCTGCTTTCATTGTCAGCAAGCTGCCGAAAAACTCTTAAAAGCATACCTTGTTTCCATATAGCAACCGCCGCCGGTTACCCATGACCTGCTATTTTTGTTGGAAAACGTGCTGCCCTCAAGTCCGAAAGCTGAGACACTCCGGGATGGCTTGATCT
>JAFGJF010000487.1 GCA_016929205.1 Anaerolineae bacterium | reverse complement strand
TCCAGATCCGGTGGTCTTGTCTGGCCCGATCATCTTATTTGACCAGGATCTGCTCCATTTCGATCAAACATTGTGGCCTATAACAACCCGGTTATAGCTCAACTGCGCCATCTGGATGTGCACCAGCTCTTCCTGCGGATCGATGCGAAAGCGCGTCGCCGCCCAGCCGCCAAAGCCATACGTGCCCACCGACCCCAGCCGCCGGTCGCGCTCCACGTCCACCTTTACCCCAACCCCGAATCCCCACCCGCGCGCCGGCGTGCCGTCGCACATGCCATCGCGCCAGTGATTGGCGGTCAGCAGCTCGACCGTCTTGCGGCCCAGCCGCCGCTCGCCGTCCAGTTCCCCCTTGTTGAACAGCATCTGGCAAAAGCGATACCAGTCGCCGATCGTCGTGATCAGTCCGCCGCCGCCCTGCGGGCATCGTGTCGGCGGGCCAACGCGGCACGTGTCCAGCTCTGGCGCGATCTCGATCCCGCCGTCTTTTGTGGGGCGGTACTCGACTGCCAGCCGATCCTGCCTGGACGCCTGCACCCCGAACGCCGTGTCGGCCATGCCCAGCGGCTCGAAAATCGCCTCTTGTAGAAATGCCTCGAACGGCTGGCCCGATACCACCTCCACCAGGTAGCCCAGCACCTCATAGTCCACGCCGTAATACCAGTCGCTGCCCGGCTGGAAGCGCAGCGGGCAGCGCGCGATGCCTTCCACTAGCTCATCGAGCGTGATATCGAGGTTGTTTCGATACGGCGTCCACACGTGTTTTTTGTACTGCCGGTCGATGTAATGATCCGTGTCATCTTCATAACTCAGGCCCGCGGTCAGCACCAGCAAATCATAGATCGTCACCGGCCGTTCTGGCGCGGCCAGCTCGACGCCGGCCTCCGTCTCGCGCACGAACACCTTGACCCCCTCGAACGCGGGAATGTATTTGCTGACCGGGTCGGTTAGCAGGAAACGCCCCTGCTCGTACAGGATCATCACCGCCGCGCTGGTCACCGTCTTGGTCATCGAATAGACGCGGAACAGGGTGTCAAAGGCCATGGGTGTTTGGGCCTCGACGTCCATCCAGCCGCTTTTGGCAAAATGGGCCACCTGCCCGCGCCTGGCGACGAGGTTGATGATCCCGCTGATTTTCCCCTCGTCGACGTAACGCTGCATGACCGCGTCGATGCGCTCGAGGCGTTCGGGTGAGAATCCGACAAGATTTGGTGAGACGGTGTTCATTGTCGCTCCTTGTAAAGGAATGGGGAACGGCGCATAACCGACCAAAGCAGCTGGAATTGAAGATTTGCAGAACGCGGACAGAGCCAGGCTACAACACTATGGTGGCCATGTCTCGCCTACCGTCTGAGCTAGCACATCCCGGATCAGCCGCTCATCAAGACGAAAGCCGGTGTTAACCAGAGCCTGAATAACTTCGGCGGCAGATTGAATAATGCCGTGCTGTTTGGCCATAACCACCAGCGCCAACGTTCCTTTGATCGGAACGGAAAACGCTCTGGCACATTTGCGAGCCTCGGCGTCGTCTAAAATAGCCGTCCATCCATTTTGAGCGATGGCCCATGAAAGAACTGCCGTCTCGCCATACCCAAGATCCCAGGTCAACAACTCGGGCAGTGGAAGTGGTGTGTCCACGACGGTGAATCGGCCGGACGCCAATACGTTTCGTGCGGCATCCAGGAGTGGGCCAGCCTCAATTTCTTCGGCAACCGGGCGTGGCACAACCACTTGTGCCGCCAGGGAAAACGGCAAATCCGCAAGACCAACCCGGGCCAAAACGATCATCGGCGAGGCATTGATCACCCAGCGCTCAGTCACTGGCAACCTCGCGGATCACTTCATCTGCACGATACTGAAAGGGAGACACGCCAAAATGAGCCAAAGCACTCAAAAACTCGGCCCTGGACAGCCCGGCTATCTCGGCCGCTTTGGCTTGTGAGACGCGCTCCATCTCGTACCATTTGACGGCCGCCGCCAGCCGCATCTCTTGCACAAAGCCGTCGGGGTCTTGCTTGAGTGCCGACAATATCCCCCTCGGCAAATCGACTGAAACGCGAATGGTATCCATATACCTCGTTCTCCTTATATCTTGCCTCTAGATAAGGGATAGAGCCAAGGTGAGGACATTATACTCTTACTTGGGCGAGACAGCAACCTGGATAACGCTCCATCGGGTTCGTCAAAAGGCTCTTTTCTAGTCGTCAAATCCTTGCACCTTGGCGGCTTTGTGCCCTTGCGTTGAGATGTTTCAGCATGCTCCCAGCTTTTTCAACCGCCTTGCCGCCTCGTGCAGCGTCTCTTCCCGCTTGGCGAAATTGAACCGCACCCGTGAGGTACCCGACCCGGAATGTGCCGGATTGGAATAAAAACTCGACCCCGGCACCACCGCCACGCCGATCTCGCGGGCGATGTACTCGGCAAAGGCGCGGTCGGGCGTCCACCCGGGGCGGGAAAAACGGTCCGCGGGCCAGTCGAGCGCGCCGAAATCGGCCATGACGTAATACGCCCCTTCCGGGGCGCGGTAGGGCAGGTGGGCGGCGTCCAGCGCCCGGAGCAGGATCTCGCGCCGGGCGGCGTACTGGGCGCACATGGCTGCATAGTACGCTTCGGGCAGGCCCAGGGCGACGATCCCCGCCGCCTGGAACGGCGTCGGCGCGCAGATCGTCAAATAATCGTGCACTTTGCGGATCTCTGCGCTCAGCGGCGCGGCGGCGAGTGCCCAGCCGATCCGCCAGCCGGTCACAGCATAACTCTTGCCCAGCCCGCCGATCGTCACCGTGCGATCGCCCATCCCCTCCAGGCTGCCGATACTGTGGTGCCGGCGCCCGTCGTAGAGGATCCGGTCGTAAATCTCGTCGGTCACGGCGATCGCCCCGAACTCGCGGCATAGCGCGGCGATGGCCTCCAGTTCCTGCCCGGTAAAGACTCGGCCCGTGGGATTGTGCGGCGTGTTGACCAGGACCAGGCGTGTTCTGGCATTGAACACCGCGCGCAGCTCGTGTGGGTCAAAACTGTAATCGGGCTCGCGCAGGGGCACAAAGCGCGGCCTGGCCCCGGCCATGCGGCAGGCGGGCAAATAGTTCTCGTACCACGGCTCCAAGATGATCACCTCGTCGCCCGGTTCGGTCAGGGCCATGATCGAGGCGATCATCGCTTCGCTGACCCCGCAAGTGATCGTCACCTCGGTCGCGGGGTCGGCGGCGATGTGGTTGTAGTGCGCATACCGGTTCGCTACCGCCTCGCGGAAGGAGGCGGTGCCAAAGGGAAAACTGTACTGGTTGTCGCCGCGCTGAATCGCCTCCACCGCGGCCTGCAGCACCTCGGGTGGCGAATCAAAATCGGGCAGCCCCTGTGAAAGATTGACCGCGCCGGCCTCGTCGCCCAGCCGGGTCATCTCGCGGATCACGGATTCTTGAATGCCATCCAAACGGGGCATCGATGTCATCTCCTTTGTTATGAGCTAGAAACCCGGTTTCTTGCTCTATTGAGACCCCGGTTTCCGACCGTTCACACGAACCGCAGCACCAGCGGCACCACGATCGCCGTCACTCCCAGGCAGAGGATCACGCCGGTAAAGAGCCAATAGCGCTTGCCATAGTTGGTCAGCAGCGATGCGTCGTAATATTGGGCCACGTCGTTGTCGCGGTACATGGCCAGCAGCCCTTCGAGCAGCTTGCTGCGCGTGCCCCGCCCAAAAACCAGCGCCGTGACCGAGATCCCGTTGATCAGGATGCTCATCACAATCAGCACCGCCAGGATAATATCGCTCGCCGTTTCTGGCCTGTCGGCTGCCTCACCGGCGACGGCGCTGTTGACGCCCAGCACGATCAGGTTGAAAACGACGGCGGTGACGACAAAGATCGTGTCCGTGCGCGAGCTGGACCCCAACTCGCCGACGATGTGTTGGTGGACTTGCTCCAGCATCGTTCCTTTGTGTGCTGGCTGGGTTTGGTTGTCCATATCGTGTTCCTCCTGTTCCTCAGGTTATGGCTGAAACCGGTTGTTTTTTTGCGTGCGAGGGAATGGTGCGTTTACAGTTTGTGTATAGCGGGCAAGAGGGATCGCATTCGAGGCAGTAATCGACCGTGTCCCGGTTGAGCACCATTGCAATTTTACCCAATTCGAGCGTTCGTTTTTCCACCGGGATCCGCTCCAATTGCAGCAGTCCCTCCAGGTATATCTCGAAAAGCTGTACCAGCTTGTGAGGATCGTCGTGTCCATCGACGGAGTAGGGCGTATTTTCGACCACGGCTATGTTTTTCCGCTTTCTCCCCCCCTTTCGTATTTCTGCGCCGCGGCGGCCAACATGCGCGCCAGCAGCCGTTTTTCTTCGAGCGTTTGCGTCGCGTCCCACAGCACGTCGTATGCTTGGCGGTGGGGGTTGTCCGCTTGTGCCAGGCTGTCCAAGATCGAATAGAACATTTGTTCTATTTCTTGGGCCAGTTCTGCCCCCTCGGCCGTTGCTGGGCCTGAATTTGTCTCGGCGGTGGATGCGGGGGTATTCTCCATCGCCGTGGCTGGCAAGCCTCCCACGGGGAGGCCGCCCTCTGCCGGAGGCCCCAACATGCGCTCGGCAGGGCGTTTGCTGGACAGCCCATGCAGCATCAATAACGCGACCGCTTGCCGTTCTCGTGGCAGGCGCTCCAGGATGTCGCAGGCCTCGTCGAGGATGGGATCGTCCGCGCGCCGTTCTTGCAGCGTGGGCGGTAAATGCCCGGCCAGGCCGAGCACAAAAGCCGGGTCGGCGTGCAGGGCGCGGGCGGCAGCCAGGCAAAAATCGGCCGTGGCGTTGCGCTGGTGGCTGAACACGGCCGAGACGTAGGATTTGGAGAACTCGGTCCGGCGCGCAAACTCGCTGTCCGACCAATCGCGCTCGTCTATTTGATTCCTCAACCATTGGTACAGTCTATCGTTCACAAATGTGATTATACCACGTTTTTAGTCTACAAAAGAGGACATTAAAGTTGACAAAAGTATACCACCATGGTATAATATGGTAAGGGCGCAGAAACGGCAAGTGATGCGCTGTCCGGTCAAAGCCTTGACTCCGGAGGGGTGTCCTGTGCCTGTTCTTGATCGCCAAGGAGGTTGTTTTGGTGTTGGTCGATCT
>JAFGJF010000486.1 GCA_016929205.1 Anaerolineae bacterium | reverse complement strand
ATGATGGTGTCCATGTCATGATTCCCAAAACACGCCCCAGTCTTGGACTTTCCGAACTGCTGTCTTGTTTGCGCGCGGGCACGGCCCGGCAGGCGTTCGAAGAAGCCGTCGCCGCCCGGTGTGGCGCCCGGTACGCGTTGTCCTTTACCTATGCTCACGCCGGCTTTTTCGCGGCGCTGCAGGTGTTGGATCTGACCGGGGAGATTGTCATTCCGGCCTATACATGCAGCATTATGCCAGAAGTGATCGTGGCGACCGGAAACATACCCGTCTTTGTCGACATCAGTTTGTCCGATTACAATATGGACCTGGATGCGCTCAAATCGGCGATCACCGGCGACACCAGAGCTATCGTGGCAACGCACATGTTTGGTAATCCGGCCAATATGGATGTCGTTCGTGAGATGGCCAGGGACAGGCACATCGCCATTGTTGAGGATGCCGCACTTGTCTTTCCCGAGGCGATGTCCAGTTTGGGCGGGCTGCGGGGCGATGTGGGCTTGTTCAGTTTTGGTCCAGGCAAGCCGCTGTTTACGATTCGCGGCGGCGCGGTCGTCACCAACGACGCCGCGCTCTATGCCAGGATAAAATCGGTTCGCGAGGCCCAATTGGACCGGTTGCCATCCAAAGAGTGGATCAAACGGCTGGCCTTGCTGATGATTCATTTTGTTTTGTCCAGAGGGCCAGTCTACAGTCTGGTTCAGCGGCTCAACCTTTCAAAAGATCGTGTGACAGGTCTGGCGTCGCGCTTGCGCCCTGCGAATGAGGGGGAGGCCGGGTCTGGATCCTTGATCCCGGATGACTATGACACGCGTTATGCCGATTTTCAGGCACGCATCGGATTGGCCCAATTGGCCAAATCGGGCGCGATCCTGGCACAGCGCCGTGCGATGGCCCGGGCCTACGACCAGGTTTTGCAGGACATTCCCGGCTTGATTCCTGCTCCCGTTGTCGATGGCGCCTCTTTTTCACTCTATGCGGCGCGCGTTCGGAATCGAGACGCGGTCAACTTTTGCCAGCAGATGCGCGCCAAGGGGATAGAGGTTGGACAGACATTCAATTATGCTTTGTCGGAGCAAAAACGGTACCAGTCCTTTGTCCATGAACACTGCCCCCGTGCGGAGCAGTTGAGCCGGGAGGTGGTCAACTTGCCCATGTACGCCGGGCTGACTGAAAAACAGGTTTATTATATCGCGAGCAGTGCTCGCCAGGTTTTCAGGGAGGGTATTTGACATGAGCATCATACCGCGCAGGCCCGTTATGCAGCTTTACCAACTGTTGACCGGTCGCCAGGTCCTGACCCGGCTAGATGAGCTGAATCGTACTCAGGGGTTCAGCAGGACAGACCTGCTGGCCTTGCAGCAAAAAAAGCTGCACCGTCTATTGACCTATGCCTACAAAAACGTGCCCTATTACCAGCGCCTGTTTGACCAGGTTGGTTTATTACCCGACGAGGCGCTTGCCGACGTCAACTGTATGCGCAAACTGCCGGTTCTGACCAAGGCAATCATTCGCCAGAATTTCGACGATATGCAGACGACCGAGATGGCCTATCGTGCCAAGATGAGCCGTCTTACAACCGGCGGCTCGACGGGACATCCCTTAATTTTTATGCAGGATGCCAATTTCCGCGATTACGTCACCGCCGATATTCACCGGCACCTGGGATGGGCCGGTTGGGAACTGGGGCAGATCCACGCCTATATTTGGGGCGCTCACTTTGAGGTCGAGGCGGGTGAAGCCATTCGCACCAGGTTGATGAACTGGACCTTGAATCGGTTCGTTACAAACGCGTACGTTCTCTCTGATGAAAGCATGGGGGCATTCGCCGAACAGATCAGGCGCCGCGGCCCGAGGATCCTTTTTGGTTATCCGTCCAGTGTGTATCGTTTTGCTCAATTCGTGGATGAAAACCAGTTGGCCGACATTACATTTGATGCCATTTTTAGCTCGGCCGAGGTGCTCTATCCTGCCCAGCGAGAATACATCGAAACGGTCTTTAAGGGCAAGATGTTTAACCGCTACGGCACGAGAGAGCTGGGAGGCATTTGCTGTGAGTGCGGAGCCCATACGGCCTTGCACGCCAGCATTGAGAACGTCTATATCGAGATCCTTCGCGACCTCGACGCCAGAGAGCCCGCCGAACCGGGCGAGACCGGGCACATTGTGGTGACCAATTTGAACAACTATGGCATGCCCTTTATCCGCTACAGCATCGAAGATATGGGGGCCTGGAGCACGATCGAGCACTGTCCTTGCGGCCGGGAGCTGCCTTTGATGGAATTGGTACAGGGACGGCGGATCGATATGTTCAAAACCAAGGATGGCCGGTCGGTTTGGGGCGGATTTGCCAGCCCGATGTTTGGCATGGAAGGTGTCAAGCGGTTTCAACTCGTTCAAAAGTCGTTGGACCTGGTTGTGGCGCGCATCGTCAAGGATGGCGAGTTGGACCAGGCGAAATTAGACGAGATCGAGGAGACGGTTCACACCGCACTGGGAGATGACGTTCAGGTTGAATTTGAATTCCTCGACGAGATCCCCGTGCTCGATTCGGGCAAGTACCGTTATGCGATCTGTGAGATCAAAGAGTCTTGAAAAATAGGCAGGGCTATCGAGTCTGTTGGTGCCCTGTGGGCCAAAGTTTGTATCAATATCTCGGTGTAAGGGCGGATCCAAGACCCGCCCTTTCTTTTTTGCAAGATACCCAAGTATCGTCTTGATTGCTGTGGAGGGTGTTTTTAGGAAATAGGTCATATTGCCCTCGTGGGGTTTGTAAGTATATAATGGATCCGTAATGGGGCAACCGAATGGGTGTGCCCCGATTTTTTGAAACAACGGAACAGGGGGAACAATGCATCACAGGCTGTTATCGATTGTGTTCGTGGTAGGGATCGTCTTGCTCTCGGCGACTTTATCGGTCACCCATGCGGCGGGAGAAGAGTACGTCGAGGTATTTGAAGGGGATATGCCGCTGCTGTTTGCCGTCGGTCACGGTGGATGGAAATCGGTTGGCGCAACGGCGATCGATAGCCTTGGCGAAGACCCGCTTCTCCGAGATTACTTTTACCGGGTCCTGGCCGTACGCCTCTATCAAAAGACCGGGCACCTGCCTTACGTGGTTTATCAGCAGGGAAATCGGGACTATGTGAATACAAACCGCACGGTGGGCACCTCGGATGCCTATGCCCTCAACAATACCGAGGCACAGGCCGCCTATTACGAGTTTCACGATCAAGTGGATGCCATGATTGCCCGGATCGAGGATCGATACGGGCAGAATATGGGACTGCTGATTAACCCTCATACGACCGATTTGAGCAAAAGCAGGTTGGGTGGGCCTTGGGATCGGATTGCCGAAATCGGGTACATTGCTTCTGTGACCGGCCTGGGCGGGACGGAAAACACGATGAGAGCGCTCTATAATCGCAAGGGGGAGGTGGCTGTACGCGGCGCGGACAGTATTCCTTACCAGTTGTTCCACGGGCAGGATTGGCCGGCTGCCAGCTCGGTCTGGCCCCAGGCGGCTACGGAGAATTCCAAGGAGCTGGCCAAGACCGGCGACGACGTATGGCACGTTCTGCCTGCCTGGGTTACTGGCGAAGGGATCAATAACTGGGATGATCCATTCTTTAACGGCGGCAAGGTGGCCCGGTATCACGGCACGAACACCTGGGGCAAATATGCCGACTGGTCAAACGATCTGGATGCGTTCCAGATCGAGGTTAATTATACCGTCGATGGTGGGCTGGCCCTGCACAACACCGATCCCGAGTACGACCCGAGCGTTCACGGCTATCAACTCGATCTCACGCTGACCACCGCCTTGATGGATGATTTTATCGACGCCATCCTCCACAGCCTCAAGGTCAACTATGGCTGGACGCCGGGCGGCGCCTATAACGTGTTGATCGACAACGGAGATGCGGGCTTTGGCACGACCGGATCCTGGGCAGCGTCGTTGGCCGAAGGGTCTTGGGGAACGCCGAGCGTCTTTAGCGACGACGCCGGCGCGACGGCGACCTGGACGCCCACGCTGAACCAGGCCGGCACCTACGAGGTGTTGGTTCGCTGGACCAAGGTCGGGGCCCGGACGACAGATGCGCGATACACCGTCACCCATGCCTCTGGATCGCAGACCTTTAGTATGGATCAGAGTACCAACCAGGACGCCAGGTGGGTCAGCCTGGGGCAATTTCCGTTCGATCGTGGCGGCGGCGGCCGTGTGGTCGTGAGGCAGTACGGCGCCGACAGCCTGTCCGCTGATGCGGTATTGTTCCGATACATTGCCGGTTCCAGCCAGGTGATCGTCGACAATCTGGATACCGGGTTTACGACGACGGGAACGTGGCATGAATCCGGGGCAGATGGCGAGTACGCCGGCAGCTCGCTCTATGCCGGTGTGGACGATGGCGCCGGTGCCGTAGCAACCTGGAGGCCGGATCTGCCTCAATCTGGCGATTACAATGTCT
>JAFGJF010000485.1 GCA_016929205.1 Anaerolineae bacterium | reverse complement strand
CTCGATCAGATAGGGGTTGCGCTTGAGGCCCACGCCCAGTTCGGGGACCATCCCATCGGCGATCGTGTGCAGGATCAGGTTGCCGTTCTCCAACAGTTGAAAGTCGTGATCGATCCGGCAGTGATAATGCCACACCACGCTGCTGTCCGGAGCCAGCTCGCGCACCCCCGCTTCCTCGATCCGGGAGCGATCGCGGGTCGGGTAGAGCAGGTTGCCGTTTGGCAGCAGCCGGCAAAAGGACTGCTGCGCGGTGTGGGTCAGCCACTCGTGCACGACGGTGCCTTCCATGTCGATCAAGTAAATGTGCCCCTGGCCGCTTGCCGCCTGGCGGGGATCCTCGTAGCTGTGGCAAAACAGGGTATAGCCGTGATAACACTTGTCAGGCGTGAAAACGTTCATAGTTACCCTCCGCGTACCTGCCCGGCCAGGTTCTGTTGACGTTTTGCATTGCGCTGGGGTTGTCATGCCCGAATGTCTCTATCGGGCATCCATATGTCTCTATTGGACATCCACAAGCACAAAAGAAGCTGACAGTCGTTAGTCCGCATTCAGATCGGAAAAGTGAGAACTGGGCCGTTTATCTGAAATCGATGTCAAGACTCTACTGCAAAAACTAATTTCAACGCAAAGTCGCAAAGACGCAAAGGACGCAAATCATTGCTCACTATTTCAAACATTCGCTTATATGCATCAAATCCTTGCGCCCTTGCACTGCGATGCACTTTATCGCCTGCGCCCTTGCGTTACCTTTTTTCGGAGTAGTCATGTCAACAGAAGTTAATGAGATAAGCGTCGATAGGCGTTTACTGGCTCACTCCCCGAAACAGGCCATATTTGAGAATGACATAGATCGCCCGCACGCCGTCCTTCCAGTTGATCTTTTTGCCCTCCTGGTAGGTGCGCCCATAGTAAGAGATGCCGACCTCATAGATCGGGCAGCCCAGGCGGGCGACCTTGGCCGTGACCTCGGGTTCAAAGCCAAACCGATCTTCGGTCAGTTGGATCTGGTCCAAAACGCCCTGTTTGAAAACTTTGTAGCACACCTCCATGTCGGTCAGGTTGAGGTTGGTGAACATGTTGGAAAGCAGGGTGAGAAATTTGTTGCCCAGCGAATGCCAGAAATAGAGCACACGATGCGTCTCGCCGCCGATAAAGCGCGAGCCATAGACCACGTCGGCCTTGCCATCGAGGATCGGTTTGAGCAGCTTGGGGTACTCGGTAGGATCATATTCCAAATCGGCATCCTGGACCAGCACCACGTCTCCCGTCGCCTGAGCAAAGCCGGTTCGTAATGCCGCGCCTTTGCCCTGGTTCACGTCGTGGTAAACCAGTCTGACCTGATCGTGATCGCGATACGTCGCCAAAATCTCCCTGGTGCCATCGGTCGAACAATCATCGACGATGACCAGTTCGCGCTCCACAGGCAGCTCGACCTGCAGGACGTCATGGATGATCGTTTCAATGGTCTTGATCTCGTTATAGCAGGGTATGACGATCGATAGTTTCATAGCGGTCCTTTACAAGATGTGATAGGGTTGGTTATGCCCCGGACATCGTGCAAGGTCGATTCATAAACAGATCGCGGTGCCGGGGTAGCCAGGTATTATACACCATCAAACACGCTATTACAAAGATCAAAAGTAAGCGTTGAGGATAGATAAAGTATGAAAAGATATACAGGATTAACAGGATTTTCGTGATTAAGTTGAAATTAGTTTTTGCAAGATTGATCATTGCCGTACGTGGAAAAAGCGTGGTATAATACGAATGTGATGGCGTCTATAGAGAAACCCAGCGATAAAGCATTGAAACTCGAAACCGAACGCTTGATCCTACGCGAATTTCAGGAACATGACTGGCCCGCCATCTTGGCCTACCAGTCCGATCCACGCTACTTGCGTTATTACGAGTGGACGGACCGCACGCCGGAAGCAGCGCAGGCATTCGTGCGCATGTTTCTCGCCCAGCAGCAGGCACAGCCACGGATCAAGTTTCAACTCGCCGTGACCCTACGAGCCAACGGCCAACTGATCGGCAACTGCGGCATCCGCCTGGACTCGATCGAGGCGCACGAAGGTGACATCGGCTACGAGCTCGATCCCGGGCACTGGGGGCGGGGTTATGCCACCGAAGCGGCACGCGCCGTGGTCCAGTTCGGATTCGATGAACTCAAGCTGCACCGCATCTGGTCGTGGTGCGTGGCCGACAACGCCGGATCGGCCCGCGTCCTGACCAAGCTGGGCATGCGGCAGGAGGGACGGCTGCGCGACAAGGACTATTATAAAGGGCGGTGGTGGGACAGACTGCTTTTTGCGATTCTGGAGGACGAGTGGCACGAACGGCAAGCCCTGGACGCGTCAAAGGAGCGGATCGTATGACCCTGGAACTACGCCCTCATCACCTGCTGGACATTGTCACCCATTACGGGCACGGCGTGACATTTCGCCCCCACCCGTATGGCCACGCCCTGCACCTGGTGGCCGAACAGCTCCTGGAAGACCCGGACCAGGAGGTCGTGTTTGTGATTACCGCCGACGCGATCTGCCAACCCTGCCGGCACTTGCAGGACGACGGGTCTTGTGACGACGTGCTGCACCAGTTGGCCGAACCGATCTCCAAACAAAGCTACAACGACGACCTGGACCGGCGCTTGTGGCCCATCCTGGAGCTGGACAAAGGGCATCGACTGACGGTGCGCCAGTTCCTGGCCCGCGTTCAGCAGCATTTGCCGGGGATCGAGACGATCTGCACCCACCCCGGTGAAGAGCAGGCGCATCGCCGCGAGGGATTGCAACATGGGATCGCGCGCCTGGAAACAAAAGCGCGTTAACCTGCATCATATGCTGAGATCCCGGAACGCGCAGCTCGTTCGCCTCGTTGGTCGCGCCCACCTGCTGTACCTGGGGCTGCTGCCCTCGCTGGCGACCTTTGCCCTCTTGCGCACCTATGGCTATCCGGCGCGCTTTGTGCTGTTTATCGCCGGCGTGGCCGCGGTGGGCATTTACCTGGCCATCGTCTACAGCTATACGCGGCTGCCGGACTCGCCGGGGGCCAACGTGCGATGGACCTCAATCGCCTGGGCCCTGCTCGACGGGCCGCTCTTTGCCCTGATCGCCTGGCGCGACGGAGACGACCTGCCGCTGGCCTTTGCCATAAACGCCTTTGTCGTCGATGGGCTGGCGATCTGGCTGGCGATCTTGTGGCTGTCGTTCGTCTCGCCGGATCCGACGCGGGGGCAGCGCATCGCCTCGATCGCGATCATGGTCGGAGTGCTGGCCATGACCGGCTCGCTGTTCTGGCCTTATGCTCGCGACGTATTGTGGGGGCAGTGGATGCAGTTGGGCACGCTCGCCACCGGCGTCGCCGAAAGTGCATTCGTACGCGTGCGCCTGCTGGATCGGGGCAGCGTGGTGCGCGGCGGCGGTG
>JAFGJF010000484.1 GCA_016929205.1 Anaerolineae bacterium | reverse complement strand
CACCTGCGATCGCCAGGGGCGGTAGTAGGCCCACCAGGAAGGCATAAACACCGGACCGGTGCGAAACGTATCGTTGGTGCGTTCCTCAAAGTCTTTGTCCATCATCATCCATTCCAAACCCTGGTCAAAGTGTTGGGATTTGACCTCCGGCGTCGCGTCCGATTGAACCTGTTTCCACGCCCGGTCGACGATACTTTTGTAATAGGCTATGGTCTCTTTGCGGCTGAATCCTTTGAGTTTTTTGTTGACACCCTTGATTAGATCGATCATCGCTTTCTGAAGTTTGTTTTCGTCCAGCGTGCCATCCTTTTTGATGCTCTCTAGGAAACTGTCTTCGTAATCGCGCCATTTGGCTTGGGGCTTGGGTTCTACCGCTTCTACCTTGAGTGGATCCTGGCTGTGGACAATGACCCCCTTTTTCTTGAGTACGCTGAACAGGATCATGGTCAATACTTTGTTCAGCGGCGTTTCCAACAGGATGGCAGCTTCCACGGCTGTCAGGCCGCGCTTGATGCCCACGCCTTCGACGGCGAGTGAAGGCGGCAGATATTTCATCTTGCGTCGTTTTTGCCGGATCGAACCACTGAAGGCAGAGAAAAGGACAAAGAGGCCAAAGCCGACAAAACAGCCGTATTGGAGGACGTTCTCGATCACTTTTTCAATGAACTCAAAGACGCTGAGGTTACCGATCATCAGTGGCGCTGGGTTTACCGTATCCACGTACTTGCGAGGAAAAGAGATGCCGTGTTTGTGGGTTTCGTAGCCGGTGGCTTCAGGATAGATATAGGTAAACACGATGCGGTCGTTTTGGATGCTGGCTTGGTCGAATTGTTTGTCGTGATAGCGAGTTTCCTCGTTGGTCAGGCCGGGCGGAAAGTGAAAGTTGATTTCCATATAGGTACTGCCCTGCGTGTACTTTTTTTCATACCACGTTGGCGCAAACTCGACGCTGGCGTAATTCTCGTCTTTGCTGTCGGGATAAACCATTTTGACGACGTTGATTCGCAAATAGACCGTGCCTTGTTGGCCCGGTTTGATCTCGTATTGGCCAAGGTGAACCTCAACGCCGACGTCGACGACTTCTGACGTGTAAATTTGGCTCAGCGGCACCCGTTGGCCTCCCCCGCTGCCAGCGCTGTACCACGCCTTGGCCGTGCTCAGGTTGTAGGTACTGTTGGGCAGCCCGATGTCGACGATGTCGATGGTGTGTGCGCCCGAAGCACAAGTAAAGGTCAGCGCATACTCGATGTCTGCTGATCCATCCTGGTTGACAATGACGTGTGAAACATTGCGGTCAACCCGAAATTTGTAATCCTGGGCCAGAGCCTCCGGCGCTGCGATGATCAGGAGCAAACTGATAAGCAATACAGTCGAGAGCAATCGTTTCATTGTTTACCATCCTTCCACAAGCCGGCTTACTAAGCCTTTATCACTTACCATTTTGGCTCTTCAACGACCTGATAGGAGGCCCCGCAATAGGGGCATGATATCAAAAGCGCACCTTGCTGGACCGTGATCGCGTTTTTGCTGAGCGTGGCATTGCATTTTTCACACTTGAGCGATGCCAGGTCAATGTCGCCTGTCAATTCGACCTCTTGTTTGATCGTAATCTTTTGTTCTGGCTTGGGCTGCATTCGCCTCCAGGCCAGGAAAGCACCCACGGCTGCTACAGACCAGATCACCAACCCGGCTATGATCATCCCAATGCCGATGGAGAGGCGCGCGCCCGGATTGGCTGCAGCCGCGTCGTGGGCAGCCAGGGTGTACAGTACGCCAAACGCGCCCAGGACGCCCCCCACACAAAGAAAGATGAGTCCCATTATAATAATAGCAATGCTTGCTGCTGTCTTGGGTTGATTCATTGTTACACCTCGCTTACGACCATGCTATGTTGGACAAAATTTAAACCGCTACTTTAATTATAGCATACCCCAATTCTCTTGCCAAGAGAATCGCCCCTGCTGATGTATTTCACTTCTGGTGTACTTGTGTGCGGCGGCCTGGAACGACAAAGCGATCTTGATGTCATCAAGATCGCTTTGTGTCGAACAGGTGCTGTTTTACTTGCCAATGTCCTGGACCGAAGCCAGCAGATCTTCGCGCATCTTGGTGATTTTTGACGTCACTGATTCGATGCGATCGAACAGCTTGGCGCTGCCTTCGATGCCGCGCTGCAGCAAAAACGCGGCGCTTTCGGAACGGCTCTTGCAAATGCCGGCTGCGATGAGCATATCCAGCTTGGCCAGTGCTTCGTCGTTGACGCGGACCATCACCGAGTTGCCACGCCCGCTGAGTGCCGATTCAAGCGTCTCCATAAAGCTGTTGATCGCCTTGCTGACGCTTTCGCCGGCGCTCGATTTTTTGCCATCTTGACAGGCTTCTTCGTCGCACTCTTCAATGATCTCGACGTCCTGGAATTCGACTTCTTCGTTCATGTTAAACCTCCAAATGGAATAGACTGGTTGATTGCGGTGTATCCGTTACACCATGACTAGATTACGTGTAATGCCGCTAAAAGGTTTCATAGATTCATTACCTAAAAATGATCTTTGATCTCTGTAATTATATTACACGTAAGGACCTTGTAAAGTCTCAGTCCAAGACTCGATTTCCGGGCTCGTTCTTTGCATCTTGGTACAGGATCGAGTAAAATAAGGTCAGGCACATAGGTGTTCACATCGATACGGGCGGGCAACATTGTACCAAACAAGAACCCTGTTCGAGTCTATGCGCGGGAGAACCAATGGCTAGTGACAATACAGACAAGTGGTCAAAGGCGAGTCAGGTCGGCAAAGGGCATGCCAATGTACTTTTGTCCGGACAAAGCCCTCAATTTGTGGAAGAATGGGCCAAACGAGGCGAGTCGCTGCGTGAGGATGGTCAATATGAGAAGGCGGTTGTTGCTTTCGACCGTGCTGTGGAGCTCAATCCCGATTACGATTGGGCTTGGGCACATCGTGGTGAGGCATTACGCCAGTCTGGACGGTATGAACAGGCGATTGCATCGTTTCGTCGCGCGGTTGATATCGATCCAGAATACGAATGGGCCTGGTCCCACCTCGGCGAAGCGATGCGTGAAAGAGGACACTATGAAGCGTCCCTGGTGTATTTTGATCGGGCGATTGAACTAAATGCGGACAATTCTTGGGCCGTATCGAGCAAGGGCCAGGCGCTGCGCCAATGTGGACGGGCTGAGGAAGCATTGGACATCTTTGATCAAGTTCTTGAGCGCGAGCCGGAAAACGCGTGGGCCTGGGCTGAAAAGGCAGAGACGCTGACACTTGTGCGGCGCTACGATCGGGCTGTGGATGCGTTCGACCAGGCGATTGCCTTAGACCCAGAATATGCGTGGGCGTGGGCGCACAAAGGCGAAGCGTTGCGTATGGTGGGCCGGTATGAAGAAGCGGTGGTGGCCCTGGACCACGCGATCTCGATAGATGCACAATATGCCTGGGCTTGGGCCAGCAAAGGGGAAGCTTTGCGCCAACTCGGGCAATTTCGAGAGGCGATTGCCGCTTTTTCTGAAGCGATCACGGTGGATTCTGACTATGCCTGGGCGCTGGCTAGTCTGGGACAATGTCTGAGGCAGGTGGCACGGTATCAAGATGCGCTGGAGCCGCTCAATCGCGCCCTGGCGCTGGATCCAGAAAGCTGGATATGGGCAGAAAAAGGCGAGGCACTGCGTGAATTGAAGCGCTATGATGAAGCGATAAAAGCGTTTCAATCTGCGGTGCAGATGGCAGAGGAAAACGATTGGGCGTGGTCTCATTTGGGTGAGACCTACCGGCAGGCGCTCGCTTTTGAGCGCGCAGAAGGTGCGTTTTCGCGCGCGATCGAATTGAGACACGACTATTCTTGGGCCTGGGCTCACCGTGGCGAAGCATTTCGTCAATCGCGACAATATGAAAAGGCGTTGGCTGCTTTGGAACAAGCCATTGAGCTGGAACCGACCTATGCCTGGGCGTGGGGATCCAAAGGTGAGACGTTACGCCAAATGGAGCGTTACCAGGCGTCTATTGCAGCCTTTCACAAGGCAGTCGAGCTCGATCCCGAATATGCTTGGGCGTGGGGCAGCCTGGGGCAATCTTTGCGACTTGATGGGGACTATGATGGCGCCCTGCAAGCAGTAGAACGTTCCCTACAAATTGATGGCAGCCTGGCCTGGGTGTGGGGAGAAAAAGGTCAGTGCCTGCGATATCTGAAAGACTATGAACAAGCCATCGCTGCCTTCAAGCAGGCACTTGAATTGGATGACAACTATCCGTGGGCCTGGGGAAATCTCGGGCTCGTGCTTCGGCATAGCGAGCGATTCGCTGAGGCGCTTGACGCACTTGAGCGGGCGATTGAATTGGATGATCAAATTTCCTGGGTTTGGGCGCAAAAGGGCGAAGCACATAGGCAGGAATCGGCATACGATGAGGCATTGTTGGCGTTTGAACGCGCCGTCGCCCTAGATCCCGAATATGCCTGGGCCTGGGGAAGCATGGGGCAGGCCTTGCGCCAGATGGATCGTTTGGATGATTCGCTTGCTGCTTTGGATCATGCCATTGCTGCGAACGCTCATCTGGCCTGGGTTTGGGCAGAAAAAGGCGAAACGCTGCGGCTTCTGGAGCGTTACGATGAAGCCGCGGAAGCTTTTGACGAAGCCATCTTGCTGGATAATGAGTACGGTTGGGCTTTTGCGCACAAAGGCCAGTCTCTGTCCAGCGCGCAACGCTACCGGGAAGCGATACAGGCTTTTGATCGGGCGATCGAACTCGATCCCAATTACGAGTGGGCGATAGACTGTCGTGAAGAGGCACTTGAAGCGTTGGGCAAATGAGGTTTGAATGGGTCAGTTATCCGCAACGACGACGGGCATATCGCTATTCATATCTTCTGACTTTTGTTACCTGACCGGAACGCCGTGCGCGGCAACATAGTTTTTGACGTGCTCGACGGTCAATTCACCATAGTGGAACAGACTTGCTGCCAGTGCCGCATCGGCGCCGCCGTCGGTCAGGACCTCGACAAAGTGTTCGAGTGTGCCTGCGCCACCCGAGGCAATGACGGGAACCTGTACCAGGTTGGCAACAGCGCGTGTCAAACCAATGTCGTATCCGGCCTTGGTGCCGTCGGTATCCATGCTGGTGAGTAGAAATTCGCCAGCGCCTCGACTTTCCGCCTCTCGGGCCCATTCAAGTACGTCAATGCCGGTAGGCGTGCGCCCGCCAGTGACGTATACTTCCCAATTCGAGGGCGTGTTTCCCGTTTTTTTGGCATCGATGGCGACGACGATGCACTGCGATCCAAAGCGTTTGGCCCCTTCGGCGACCAGTTCTGGACGGCGTACAGCCGCACTGTTGATCGATACCTTGTCGGCGCCGGCGAGCAATATCTCGCGAATGTCTTCTACGGTACGAATACCGCCGCCTACAGTAAAGGGGATAAACACCGTGTCGGCAACGGCACGGACCATCTTTTTTACCGTGTCGCGTTTTTCGTGCGTCGCGGTGATGTCTAAAAAGACCAACTCGTCTGCACGTGCTTTATCGTAAATCTGTGCCTGTTCGACCGGATCCCCGGCATCCTGCAGATTTACAAAATTTACCCCCTTGACGACCCGCCCATCTTTGACGTCCAAGCAGGGAATGATGCGTTTGGCTAACATCAAGTCTCCTCCAATAAATTCTGTTTCGACGTTTTGGAATCGTACCTACGTCTGTGCTATCGAAATCGCTTCAGCCAGGTCGAAGGCACCGGCATACAACGCCTTGCCGACGATAACGCCTTCTATGCCCGTGGATGCGGCAGCTTTGAGAGCGCGGATATCGTCCAGCGAGGCTACGCCCCCCGAGGCGATAACCTTTAGCCCGCTTTTGTGTGCCAGGTCCTGTGTTGCCGCGACGTTGACGCCGCTTAGCATCCCGTCACGGGAAATATCGGTATAGACGACCCGTTTCACGCCACGCCGGGCCATCTCGCATCCCAGGTCAACGGCGTTTGTGCTCGACGTTTTTTGCCAACCATGTGTGGCGACGAGTCCGTCCCGTGCATCAATGCCGACCACAATCCTGTCAGCGCCGAACCGAGCGTTCGCTTGCAGCACCAGATCTGGCTGCCGGACGGCGGCCGTGCCCAGGATGACGCGCGACGCGCCTAAATTCAATACCAATTCGACATCATCCAGTGTGCGTATCCCGCCTCCGAATTGAACCGGAATGCGAATGGCATTTGCGACGTCACGCAGTATGTGCAGATTGGTCGGTAACTCGCTTGCATCACCGTACTTATTCGCGTCGCTGCTCAAGGTCCCGGCAAATGCGCCATCCAAATTGACCATGTGCAACCAGCATGCGCCGGCTATTTCCCAACGCAGTGCCATAACGACCGGATCGTCGCTGTATACTGTCTCGGCATCCAGCCGGCCTTGTTGCAGCCGTACGCACTTGCCCTGTCGTAAATCAATCGCCGGAAAAATGATCATCCCAATTCACTCCAACACCTTAATGTCCTGTGCGACGAACTATTTTGGCAAAATTCTTGAGCAACGTCAGTCCAACCTCTTGGCTTTTTTCCGGGTGCGGCTGTGCCCCAAAAACGTTGTTTTTGCCTACCACCGATGCAAATTCGACGCCGTATTTGGTTGTTGCCAGCAGGCAGGATAGATCGGATGGAACACCGTAAAACGAGTGGACAAAATATGCATAACTGCCATCGGGAATGTCTTCCAACAGCGCGGATTCGGGCTTGCCAGGCTCTTGGCCCTGGCAGTTTGCGATCTGTAATTGGTTCCACCCGATGTGCGGCACTTTGAGTCCCTCGGCAAAGCGCACCACCCGTCCGGGCAACAAGCCCAGGCCCTGGTGCAAGCCCATCTCTTCGCTTTCTTGAAAGAGCAATTGCAGTCCCAGGCAGATGCCGAGCAATGGCTTGCCCGTGTCCACAAATTGGCGGATCGGATTGACCAGCCCGGCGGCGTGCAGGTTATCCATTGCTTCACCAAACGCACCGACGCCGGGCAGGATCAGGCCATCTGCCCGTCCCAAATCGGCTGCGTCGGGCGAGATCCGGGCCATCACGCCAATGTGCTCGAATGCCTTTTGCACATTCCTCAAGTTCCCCATACCGTAATCGATAATCACAATGTCCATAGCTACAACCTTTTCTACCTTAATCATTTCCTTCAGCCACGGGGATCAATGAGCGCCGGTTGTCGGCAATCGTTCAAAGTGTCCCTTTTGTCGATGGCACTTGATCTGGTCGCCGCTCGTCCCTGGAAATCGCTTGCCGGATCGCACGTCCCAATCCTTTGAACAGCGCTTCGATCTGGTGATGCGTGTTTTCGCCACAAATCAGGCGCGTGTGCAACGTCATTCCGGCATGGGTGGCAAGAGCGCGCAAAAACTCGCTCACCAATTCGGTGTCAAATGCGCCCACTTGAGGTCGGGAAAAAGGTAAATCGGCGATCAGCAGACCTCGATTGGAGAAATCGAGGGCCACCAGGACTAACGACTCGTCCATTGGCAATAGGCTCTGTCCATAGCGGACGATGCCTTTGCGTTCTCCCAACGCCTGCCGAAAGGCCATGCCCAGAACGATACCTATATCCTCAACCGTATGGTGTGCGTCTACATCCAGATCCCCTTTGGCGTGGATGGTTAGGTCGATCAAACCGTGGGCGGCAATGAAACTCAGCATATGATCGAAAAAGCCGATACCGGTAGCGATCTCCCACTGGCCTGTACCATCAAGGTTGAGAGAGACCCGGATTTCGGTTTCGCCTGTTTTACGTTCAATGTATGCTGTACGCGTGCTCTGTGCCATATGCATGATGCTATTCCAATTCCTCTAGTGCCTCTAGCACGCGCGTATTCTGTTCTGGCCTGCCGATGCTGATCCGGATGCAATCCTGGAGTCCGGGGGTGGAATAGTATCGCACCAGGATGCCTTGTTTTTCCAAGGCCAGCTTGAGTTCGCGCGCGTCCCGATCCAGCACGCGGTTGAGCACAAAGTTTGAATGGGATGGGTACGGGCGCAAATAGGCAATGGTTTCCAGCCCGCGATACAGTCGTTCGCGTTCGGCAATCAATGTTCGCACGTTGGCTTGCAGCCATTCGACATCTTGCAGTGAGGCCAGGACAGCAGCTTGCGCAGCGGCGTTGACGTTGTAAGGCTGCTTGATCTTGAACAGATGCTCGATGATTTGCAGCGGAAATACACCATATCCCACGCGCAGCCCAGCCAACCCAGCCCATTTGCTAAAGGTGCGCATGACGATCAGATTGGCGTACTGGGGCACCAGCAACGCGAAATCCTCACCGCCAAACTCGACGTATGCCTGGTCGACGACGACGACGACCGGCAGATCCAGCAGGCGTAATAGTTCTGCCGAGGTCAGGATGCTGCCGTCAGGATTGTTGGGAGAAGTGACAAAGATGAGTTTGGGTCGATTCACCTCGGTTTGAAACACAGCCTGGATGCGATCCAAGTCGACGCCGAAATCTGCTTTTCGCGGTATTTCGATGATCTGCGCTCCAGCGATGCTGGCCAAAAAGGGATACATGCCAAACGTGGGAGGGCAGTTGATGATCGCGTTGCCTGGTTCTACAAAAAGCCTCAAAACGACGTCCAGCAATTCGTCTGAGCCGGTGCCCAGCATCAAGTGTGCACGATCCACACCAACGTATGCCTGTAATGCATCGCGCAACAGCGTATGTCCCGGATCGGGATAAATATGATAGTATGGATACCGGCTCAATGCCTCAATGGCTTGAGGGGAGGGACCATAGGGGTTTTCGTTGGCATCGACCTTGACGAGTTGATCTGCCGGGATGCCCAGCCGTTTGCTTAGCACTTCAAAAGGCACGATCGGTGTATAGGGTTGCATGCTGAAAATCGCGGGGCGGATCAAAGCCGCCACCTGTTTTTCGTTCACAGTTCCTTCTCCTCCACAAGATTGGCGACTCTGCCACACAGCCAGATTTTACACCGATTTCGCACTTTTGTCGAACGGACTGTTTCCTGTAAATTCGTTCAAAATACCCCTTGACTTGGGAGCAAAAGCGTCTTATACTAGTATGAAGGACGCAAACAATGCATCTCAAAACTTGACTGGAAAGGGTGCTGCAAGAGCAATGGAGCGATTGGAGGAGTGCTATACTGTTCGGGGCAGAGGCGGCTTTGATGCCTGTCTCGTCATCCAGGAAAGGCTGCAAAACTATGGGTTGTGCAGTTATACTCGACCCGATCCGGAGCCACCCAAGTGGCGTTTTTTCTTCGAGACCAATCTCAAGCCAGAAAACACGAAAAGGTTATTAGGCAAATACATTGATCGCTACGAGATCGATGTTAATGTCTCTTGCTAATTTTTAAGCAATCGCACTTGGCTTTTCCTCACAAGCGAGTTGAGACTTGCCGGTTTGTGCTCTGTTTGTGATATGCAACGTCCGGTTAGCGCCCCGACTCTAGATCTGTTTTGCCAAATGCGATTGCCCTGTCAAGCTTCCTCAAGTGCGACGATTATCCGGTTGGATCGATCATCATTCACCGATCGTGAATTTGCCTCCATCACTGCGTCCCCATACCTCTGGAAAGTACATCTCGTAGGCCAGCGTTGGCATAGTCAGAAATTCGCCCGGCACCGACGCACGAATGAGATAGGTGTATTCGTACGTCCCACGCGGCAACAAGTCGGCAAAAAGCGCCACCTTTTCGTCGCGCACCTCTGAATGATTGAACCACCACCATCCCCAACCATCGTATCCCCAGCCACGACGATATGTCTGGTTTTCCAGCGTCGGATCCTGGGTGACTACGCTCGTTGTCTTTAGGCTGCGATCGACGGCCTCCATCCCGGCTGGAAGCGGATCTTCGAGGACCATAAAGTGCAAGTCGTGCGGTGCGACCAAGGTGATTTTGACGCGGATCACATCACCAACCTGCGCGTTTTGCACCGGCGGGCACGACGCCTGATCCTCACAGTTGGTGGGCAAATATTGCCGGGCAATGATGATCCCGCGGCTCAATGCTTTCACCTCGGTTACAGGCACAAAGTAGCGCAAATACATCGCATAGTAGAGCCGTCCCTGACCGGTTTGATCCGGAGCGGGCTCGTGGCGTGCAACCCATACCTGGTTGACTGTTTGTTCCAGCAGGTCGGCAATCGGGACCAAGATCTTGTAACTGGCATCCACATCGTCTTGGGTGACGTCTCGTTGTTCGATGGCCTTGCCATTCAGCGCAATCATGTAGCTATAGTCGGCCTCCAACTCGCCCGTCATCACCATATAGTCGGTGAGGGCGATCAAAGACCAGGCTGTCTCTTGGGTCGTTTCCCAATGTCCGGCCCGGCGCGCTACCATCAACCAGCGCACGGCATTGGGCAGGATGCTGTTATCAGGCGCGAGCTTGGCAAAGGCGTCGATGATGACAGCCGTTGTGCGCGTGTCGGTGTTCATTGTCCAATAGTCAACCCACTTTTCCTCCCAGTGCGCGCCCGTCGCTGACAAAATGGCGGCGCTGCTCAAATCGCTGAGCAATGCCTTGATCCGCCTAGAGTTCGATCCATCGGCTTTACCGGTCCCGAGCCCCGAATCTGGTACGTCGACGATGCCCAGCGCCATGGCCAGATAGGCCTTGCCATAGTTGCTCAACTTGTCACGATCCTCGAACAGCCGTACCGAGCGCGACAGGTCTCCAGCCCCAGCTTCGGCCAGGGCATAAAGAATGAAGGCTTGTTGGTTAAACTGGTAGCCGAATGCGATCGACGACGGGGTTTTGAACTGCTGTCTCAGGTACTTGATCGCGCTGTCTGTTACTCCCTCATCGACGACAAAATCGGACTGTTCGGCTTTGACCAATCCCAGCAGCACGTAGGCTGTGATGAACGGATCGCCCTTGCTGTACTGCCACCACCCCCAACTGCCGTCGTAATGTTGCCTGGTATAGATGCGCTGCAGTCCTTCACTGACCAGGCCAGGCAGTTTTTCCTCTAATTCGGCATTCTCAATGCCCAGGTCTTTCAATGCTTTGTAGGTCAGGACGTTTGGCAACCAGCGGCTGACTGTCTGCTCGATGCATTCGTAAGGATAGTGTTGCAGGTATTCGAGCCCGTCGCGCATACCTGCCGCCAGCGATGGATCGACCTGGATCGTCAACTCGCCCTGCGTGGGGTCGAGCGTCTGTGGCAAAATGACTGCTTCCAGGCGCTCGTCTGCACTTTCAAGCTGGCCCGCGGTGGCAACAACCTCGGGCGTCGAATAGGTGTAGACGGGCAGAGTGATCTCGACCGCGTCGGCATATTGGCCGGCGTCGACGCTGGCGCGCAAAACGATCTGCTCGACGTTTTGGACCGTGACGTTCCAGTCTATTTTGACCTGACCTTTGGCCGGAATGCTCACCGACTGTGGGCCGGCATCCATATCCAGGCCCGCTGCTTGCAGCGTTGCCGTGGCATCGAGGCTTTCGCCGGTATTGTTGTGTACGATGACACTTAACGTGGCCTTATCCCCGATGACGAAAAAGCGCGGCGCGACGGTACGCACCAACAGATCGAGCGTGCTCATCACATCCGTCGTACTTTCGCCGAGCAGCGTGTCGGCCGTAACGCCACGCCCGCGCAGCCGCCAGGTGGTCAGATTGTCGGGTAGCGCAACCTCAACCGTGGCGTGTCCGTCTGCGTCGGTGCGCACCATTGGGTTCCAATAGGCGGTATCGGCAAAGTTGGTGCGAACCAATCCCTCTCCTGCATCACCACCGCCTCCTCCCCCTTTGCCTTCCTGCAAGGGCAGTTCTTCGGCGACACGGTCGATGTTGACGACCAAGGAACCTGATGTCTGGATGCCTACGCCGCGCTGATAGTAAAAACTGTCTAGCAGGGAACGCCCTCGGTCGCCACCGGTCAGGGCCAGCACGGCCAGATCGACCAGATCCAGCGACAATTCGGTTTCTACGCCCTGGCCGGTATGGTCGGTGACCTGGACATCGTATTTGACCGTCTCGCGAGGGCGATAGTATTCACCTTGCTCCATGTCGCGATCCGGCGTGAGGGCGATGTTGAGCGTTTTGGTCTTGGTTGATACTGGTAGTGCAATGTAACCGAGTTTGAATGCTGGCACAGGATTGGTTTCATCCATTCCCTTGACCAATGCCACCGAGATAAAGACGTTAGGCACGTATTCTTCTTCAATCGGCACCTCAATGATCTCGCTGTTGCTGGCCAAGGTGACCAGGCGGTGCTCGATAATATCCCCACGTTCTATCGTGACCAGGGCCTTGACGTCTCCCTGGAAAGGCGAGGACACCAGAATCTCGGCGACATCACCGACCTCGTATTCGTCCTTGTCGGCGATCAGTTCGATGCGATCGTTGTTCTCGCGTCGCCAACTGACCCATGTGCTGCTGCTGACCCACATGTAGGCAGCCGAAACGATTTTGTTCTCGCGTTTATCGAAAGCAAGCGCCCTGACTTTGTACGACCCACCCTCCTCCGGCTCCCAGGTCGCGATGGCCGTGCCTTCGCCATCTGTGCGCACGGTGGTCGTGTAGACCGGAATCTCTTCGACTTCCCAATCCCAATACCAACGCCCATCCGCACCTTCTTTTTGCGTGCTGTACCAGCGGCGTTTCAGGAATACGATATCAACATCCTGTTCGGCAACCGGCGCTTGCTCAATGTCAATCAGTTTGACGTCTACGGTTTGCTCTTCTCCAACCTTGCCAACGTAACGGCGTGGCGACAGGCCGATGTAGAATAACCCCTTGTGAACGACGCTCTGTGTCCGGTTGCTCACCTCCTGATTGTTGACGTCGGTGACGGTGGCTTCAAGGGTGTAGACCTGGCTGTTGATCTTGTCAGCGATGTCGGCCGGCACGGCGAACGTGAATCGCCCGTCGGCGTCGGTTTCTCCCTTGCCTTCGGCAATCAGTTTGCCATAACCAGCATAAAAGTCATCACCGCGCTCCCAGTAGGGCACCCATGTCCATTCATTCCAATAGTACCGGCCGGGGCCACTCCACTCAAAGGTGTAATCCTGGCTCAGCACCACCCAGCGGACCTGGGCGTTCGAGACCGGTCCGCCGAAATAGTACGTGGCGTGGGCCGTGGCATTGATCGTGTCGCCTTGGACATATTGATCGAGATCGGTTTCGACATCGACCTGGTATTCCGGCTTTTTGTACTCGGCGACGCGAAAGCTGGTTCCAAAGTAGCCATCCTGATAGACTGCGCTGATATAATAGGACCCCAGCGATGCTTCCTCATCGAGAGTCAATTCACCGTGCACGGTGCCCATGTCGGAAAGGGGCAATTCCTCTTTGTATATCTCACGTCCCTGGCCATCTTCAATGGTCACGTAAACGGTGCCGCCTGCTTGAGGGAGCGCATATTGGACATCGTCGTCCTGGCGAATGACGCCCTTGAAATATACGGTTTGGCCGGGGCGATAGATGGGGCGGTCGGTATAAAATTGTCCTTTGTAAGGATCTTGGTAGTATTCGCTCGAGATGCCAAATTCCCAAGGCGAGATGCCGTCAGTCCAATAGGTGCTGCTGACAGCCACGTCGCCTTCTCGCTGCACCAGCACCAGGATCGGCGACCACATATCGCGTTCGGCAAACGTGATTGTGGAAATGCCATCCTGATCCGTGGTATCGTTGCCCAGTCGCGTGGTTTCAGCAAAATAGCTGACGTCGGCGCCGGTCACAGGCTGACCGCTCTTGAGATCGGTAACCCAGGCCATTGCCGAACCGCGCGTGCGCTTGACGATGACACCAGTGCGCGAGATTGAGAGCAGGTATCCTGACGGCCGGCGATTGTCATAGTCTATCTGCGGCGATTTGACCTGCAAATAATACAGACCCGGTGCCGGGCTGTTGTCTGCCGCATCCTTGACCGCAAAACGGTAGACCTGAGTTTCGTTCTGTGGTGGTGCGACGCTTACCGACCACTGATTGATCTGTTCAAGTGTGCCCGTGTCGAGGTTGTTCCACACGTTGTACGCGTTTGACCCGAGAAACTGGAAAAACTTGGCTGCATCCAGTTGATAGAGCGTGAAATCAAGACGTGAGACGTTGCGGTACCCGACGATCACTGCCGTGGTGGCGTAAGCGTTAAAGGTGCCCACCTGTCCCGGCATCGCCAGGTAACAACTGGGGTCCAGTTCGCGGGTTGTAAAGCGTGAAACTGCGCCTGTTTGAATTGGCTCACCGTATTTGCCAGCCAGCCCGTCGCCAATGGTGACCGTATATCGTGACGAGGCACGCATGCCGAAGTTGATCGCCAATTCGGTATCATAATTGCTCCAATACGAATATACGCTTGTCGCCGTGATGATGCCGCTTTCCTGTTTGCCAGGATCGTAATACTGAATAGTCAGGTTGTCGGGCAGCGTGTTTTTGTCGATCGGGGAGCTAAAATCAACATATACGCTGCCAAAAGGGCGAACGTCCAGAGAGCCATCAGCCGGCGATATGGAGACGATGCGCGGGTAATCGACGGTCGTAAAGCTCCAGATAAAGGATTTGGCCATGCCTTTGCTGCCCGTCGCACCCAACGCTCCCTCATCTACTCGAGCTTGAAAAGTAACGTTGCGCGGCAGGACGTCATTGGGTGCAAAGGTGAACGTTTTCTTATCTTCCGACCACGAGAACGTGCCCGGCACGTCGTTTTGCTTGCCGTAGGTGAGGCTGAATGCACGTTCGACCGATGTGGCATCCATAGGCTGGTTAAAGGTGGCGCTGATCACGCTGGCAGGGGCGATGAACTGCCCGCTGTCGCGTGGATAGGCCCACACAATGCGAGGCAATTGTGTCGTAAACGACCAGGTGTAATCCTCAGCCAGCACGCCGCCCGTTGTGTCCTCCAACCCGGCTTGCACGGTGACCTGATAGGTGGTCGACGGCGCAAACCCATCGCTCGGCGTCCACACATAGATCGATGTGTTCAACCATTCACCTTGGCCGTCGAGAGGGGGATCTAGCCATAACGGCTCGGGCAGATTTTCCAGATCGGCCACAGCCACGAGGGGCACGACCGGGCGGTTAAACATCACTGTGATCGTGCCGTCCATAGCAACTTGTTCCGTGCCATCTGCCGGTTGTACCTGTGTCACCTCCAGGTAACCGGTGGTCGAAAAGCGAAAGGCTACATCTTGACGCATCTCGATGCCTTCCAGGCTTTTGGCTGTAGTGTCAATCGAGACACGATAGACGGCCTCGCGCTCCCATGGCTTTTCTGGCTCAAAGATCAGGATACGATCTGCCGCCCATTCGAAACTGCCGCTCACTTGGGGATCGATGCCAAATGCTTGTTCTACGCTTGCCCGGTCCATCGCCTGATCAAACGTCAGCACCAGTGCCGAATCGACCTTGAGTTCCTCGCCACGATCGGGTTGGCGATATAACAATAATGGCGCGGTTGGCGGCAGAGGTGTGGGCGAAGGTGACGGTGTGGGGGAGGCTGTTGGCGTTGACGTTGGGCCCGCCGTGGCGGTCGGCGGCTGGATTGCTGTCGCCTTGCTCTGTGCCGAAAGCGTCGCGGTGGGTGCAACCATCTCTGTCTTTGGCCTAGGCAAAGTGCAGGCCAGCAAACCGATGATAACGAATATCGAGAACAGGATATGGAGCATTCGTTTGCTCATTCAGCCACCTCCCGGTATGGCAATGACATTTGTGTCAACGCATGTGAGCGTATTATGCGGAGTGGGGTCCCCTGCCACAAGTTTTTGGCACCAAAGCCCCAACGTGTACGAATCCGAAAATATATGACATTATCGCATAATTCTATTATAGCCGAAATCCGGCGAATGTAAAGCGTCGATTCACTGTCGACTGCCTACCGGTTAGCTGATTTCTTTGCCAAAAACTGTTTTGTGGTATAATGGCGGAGGGTCGGACCAAAACAAAAGGTGGTACTGGTGCAATGAAACGATGGCAATTTTGGTTGGGTGCGGTTGTGAGCATTGTGTTTTTGTTTTTTGCTCTGCGCAAGGTCGATCTGGCTTCGTCCTGGCAGGCAGCGTTATCAGCACGGCCATCGGATTTGATATTGGCATGGTTGTGCTTGCTGGCATCTTATGTCGTGCGTTCGTGGCGTTGGCGCCTGATCCTGTATTCGATCAAACCTGTGTCGTTGTGGACGATGTGGCGCGTGTTTGTGATCGGGTTTATGTCGAACAACATCTTGCCCGTTCGGATGGGCGAGATTGTTCGGGCATACGTGCTGGGACAAGTGATAGAAACCAACGCTGCTTCGGTGCTGGGCACGATCGCTGTTGAGCGTGTATTGGACGTGATCATGGTCTTGCTGCTGCTCGTCGCCGGTGTGGCATTTGGCATGCTGGGCGGGATCGATAGCAGCGTCTGGCTGGGGGCGGCGATGGTCGGCGGGTTGATCGGCGGCGTGATCGTATTGGCGGTATGGGGCGAGCCGCTGGCCGATTGGGGCGAACGGCTTGTGGGGCGCGTGTCGCCATCCTGGGCAAAAAAGCTGGCCGACCTGGGGCGATCATTCGTTCTTGGGCTGCGCTCGGTGGGCAGCCTGAGTCGCGCCGCACGGATTACGTTTTGGTCCGCAGCTTCCTGGGGACTGTTTATGGCCTATGTCCACTTTATTCTGCGCGCGTATGGCCTGAACGTCGGGCTGGCCGGTGTTGCCTTTTTGCTTGGTTTGGCAGGTATGGGTGTGGCGATCCCATCGGCACCGGGCAGCGTGGGCACGTTGGAATACGCCTACATTTTCGGCCTGGGGTTGTTGAATGCCGGCGACGAGAACACGCGGGCCAGTTTTGCGTTGACCTATCACGTATTAGAGTGGGTAACAACGCTGATTCTGGGACTGTTTTGCCTGGGGCAAATGGGCCTCTCGTTGAGACAGGTTACGTCAATGGTGGCAGAAAAACAGACCAAAAACAATGCGTGATACGAGGGAGCGATGAAAAAAAAGCTGGGCATTGTTTTAGTCTGTGCTTTGCTGCTCAGAGTGTTGTTGTGTGCCAATGTAGTGGTGTTTGACTCTGATGAAGCGATCGTCGGTCTTATGGCGCGCCATATCGTGCACGGTGAACGGCCTGTATTTTTTTATGGACAGGCATATATGGGTAGTCTCGATGCCTATCTGGTCGCCGGACTTTTTGCATTGTTTGCACCAACGGTATGGGCGATCCGCATCGTACAGGTCGCGCTGTTTCTGATCCACGTGGCGCTCACGTTTGTGCTGGCACGTCGCTGGAGCCAGGATAGCGGCGTCGCTGTGTTAAGCGCCTTGTTGATGGCCTTCCCGCCGCTGACGTTGACTTTGTACACCACCGTTGCATTGGGTGGGTACGGTGAGACGTTGGTCTTTGGTGATTTAGTTCTTCTCGTAGGCTGGACGTTGGCGACTCAACCCAGGCCAAAACTCTGGCGGTGGGAACTCTTGGGTTTCCTGGGCGGACTCGGGTTTTGGACCTTGGGCTTGAGTGTCGTTTATTTGCTGCCGACAGGGTTATTTTTATTGTGGCGACACCGTGCGCGCGCCTGGCGTGGCTATCTCGTCGCTGCTGTGGCATTTATCGTCGGAAGCAGCCCCTGGTGGATCTATAATATACAGCATCAGTGGCAGGCCGTGCTTGCACTGTATAACCCGGCTGACGCCGTTGGCCCGCTGTCATCTGTCTTACCCATGCATACACGCGTGCTGGGATTGTTTTTGATTGGACTGCCCGGACTGATTGGCGCGCGTTTTCCCTGGTCGGTAGAGTGGGTGTCGGCATGGGCCGTTCCGATAGTTGTTATGGTTTACGCAGCCGTTGCCCTGCATGCTTTTGGCAAAGCCAGGCGCGATGCATGGCACGGCGCTTATCGACTGCTCTGGGGAATAGTCCTATCCTTTGTGGCATTGTTTATCGTTTCACGTTTTGGCAGCGATCCCACGGGACGCTATTTCTTGCCGCTGTATACGCCCCTGGCCATTTTCACGGCGTCGGCACTGGTTGCCGTGGGAAAGAAAAAACGTTGGGCAGGGACGGCGCTGTTGGTGCTGCTTTTGGCATTCAATCTGTGGGGGATCTGGAAAGGTGCAACCAGCGATACCAGGATCACGGCACAGTATAACCCGCAGTTGCAATACGGAAACACGTTTGATGACGAGTTGATCGCGTTCCTGACGGAGAATGGGGGAACAAGAGGATATACACATTATTGGATTGCGTTCAAAGTTGCATTTCTGTCCGATGAACGGGTGATTTTGACCGCTCATTTGCCCAATAAATCCAGCGGATATGTCAACCAAGTGGACAATCGTTATTTGCCCTATGTTGATATGGTTTCTTGGGCAGATCGAGTGGTCTATGTAACGGGTAATCAGCCCGAGTTGGACACGCTGCTGCGCGAGGGGTTCAAAACGCATGGCATCACCTATCGCGAGCACGCAATTGGACCGTACCGGGTTTTTTACGATTTATCGTCTCCACTGGCGCCGTCGGAATTAGATCCCCGGTGGTAGGGCTGATAAGCGCATCGCAGATCAAGCCAGCTTCATCAATTTGACCGCTTTTAATTTCTTTGATAAAATAGAAACCATTGACGCAATAAAGAGAACTTGAGCAAGAAAGGCAAGTGACATAATGGAAAAAGTAGATGCGATTATGACCATAGAGGAACTTGCGGTTTACTTGCAGCTTCATCCATTGACTGTGCGCAGCCTCGCACGCGCAGGTGAACTCCCAACGTTCAAAGTGGGCAGGCAGTGGAGAGTCAGGCGAGATATGCTCGACCGCTGGTTGGAAGAGATGTCCATGCAAAATCTCAAAGAGGCGGCGGACTAGATCTGGTTTTCCTCTGTCGAAGGTAGGCTACTGTGCCGTTTGTCCAGCAGACTAACCGATGCACTGTGTCGCTTCGAGTTCGTCTTTTTGTTGTCAAGCGTGCAAACCAGTAGCGGTTATCCCAAATTTATCCCAAAATATCCCAAATTTCCCAAACGCGTGGGGCGGCAGTTTGCGCTGGTTTTCCTTTTTTGTCAACAGCCAATGCAGTTATCCACAAGGTGTGGATAACCTGTGGATGTGTGGTGCCTCAATTGCCCCGGGCAAGGCGCTGGTAGCACCCACTCCACAATTCTGGAGATCGCGTATAACGGCCGATGGTCATATCGGAAAATCTGGGAATCAAGCTGCCCAGAATTGGCGGCACCTTGTCAAACTGCCCCAGCAAAAGAGCCGTTTCCAGCGCAAAAGACGTTTCCTCTAGCCACTCCCACTCACGGCGAAATCGATCTGCTTTGAGAAAATAGTTTCTGTTTTCCCATGCTGACGCCGTTTGCTCAACCCCTTGCTCGAGGCGGCGAAGAGAAAACACAATCAGGGACGCGAGGTCCTGGCTTTCCTGGTCGAATTTTGGTTTGAGCATCATGCGGCGAAGTGCTTCGGCGATCGTACGCCGAAGTTGGTTGCGTTCCTGACCCACGCTTGTCGTATTGATGACACGACTCATCAAGTATTCCTCCGTGTATTTGAATCTTTTTACGCACTTGGCAATTGCGGTTGCTCTTGAACAGGTGCTTATTTTATCATAGATTGGCAGAACAGAAAAACCATAGCTATTGCGCCAGCCGGCTCCGTAACGAAAGGACAGGTCTTTTTTGGCCCGAATGCTTTCCGTTTTAGCACAAATGTTCTTTTGTGTCAAGTTGGCCTGGCAGAAAGGGAAACACGCTATGCGACGGCGGACTCTTGGCGGAAGTGGACTTGTGTTGGTTTTGCTCTCAATCTGGCAGATCGGCATAGCAAGCCAAGGTCTTGATCTTGTCACTGTGACCCTGATTCTGCCCGCTTTTCCGGCGATTCTCGGCGTGCCCGCACTGGTCGCCGGGTCATACCGGCAAGGCTGGATTTTTGCGTCGAGCGGCGCACTGTTAACAAGTTGGGCGCTGTTGGCAATCTTTCCACTGCAATTCTTGTGCTAACGGTTCAATGCACTGATCCAGTCAAAGTTCTGTTCTAGGGTATCAATACGCTCCCGTACGGTCGCGCCGGCGATCCGGCATTCATAGTTAAAGGGACCGGCGTAACCGATGTCTCGCAAAGCTTGCATAAACGCTGCCCAGTCGAGCACGCCTTGGCCGGGCAGAGCGTGCTGCTCGTCGACGCCGTCGTAATCGGAAAGGTGCAGAGTCAGCAATCTGTCGCCCAGGTCGTGTACGGTCTGGGCCAGAGTTTGCGGACGATCCATCAGGTGATTGGTATCCAAACACACGCCCAAGATGGCTTTGTCGAATTCCTCCAGCAGCGTAAAAAGCGCCTCCACTGTATTGCCCAGACACGTTCTGGGCAGCAGTTCGATCGCAATTTGTTTGCCGGCCTCGCGACTCCATTTCTCAATGTCGATCAGTGCCATCCGGGTTTGTGCCAACCGATCCGGTCGTTCTGACGAGGAGATTGGCTCCGCGCTGGCGTGGACGACAACAATTGACGCTTCGAGGTCCATGGCCAGATCGATGGCGGCGCGAACGGCAGCCATTGCGTTCTGGTGGATCCGCGTATCGAACGAAGACAGATCGACCGTTTGTCCGAAAAGGGCATGGATGGTGGGAATGCGGATGCGACTGTCTCGGATCATCGTTTGCAGCAGAGACAAGTTGCCCTGTCTTTGCTGGTCATCTGTAAACAGCCGGGCGCTGACTTCGAGTGTGGCGATGCGTGAGTGGATGATGGCTTGTACCAGATCATTGGTCAGGTTTGTTGACAGCATGTGTAGTGAAATGCCGAGCTCGGGATGAAACATATGGCAACTCCTTTGGTGGACGTAGCGTGCCCGGTCCAAGTGTTGGCATTGGCTATTATAGCGCCAGAATCCCATAACGCCAAGCTTGTTGGATCCGACTTGAATTCGCTGTCGTGTGGTTATGTGTTATAATAATCACTTTGGGTTCTGCAATACAAGTGCGAGGGATTGAAGAAATGGAAGTTTTACTAATTCGTCACGGTGACCCGGACTATGCGAATGATAGTCTGACCGAACGCGGGGTCGATGAAGCCAGGCAGCTTGCCAACGCGCTATCCAGCGTGCCGATCGATGCTCTCTATGTCAGCCCATTGGGACGAGCGCAGGAGACGTGCGCGTGGACGGCTCAATTAAAAGACGTGACGCCGATTACACTTGATTGGCTGCGCGAACGAGGGATCAAGCGCGGACCAGTGTATTTGTGGGAAGCGCCAGGCGATATGTTTCTGAGAGATGATACACCGGGCATGCAACATGATTGGTTCGAGCCGGATGGTGCAATGCCCGAAGGGCGCGAGCAGTTTGAACGCGTGCGGGAAGGGTTCAACGACTTGCTACGATCGTACGGGTACGACCGTCAAGGACACGGATACCGGGTTGAACATGGATCGAACAAGCGAGTTGCCCTGTTTTGTCACAAAGGCGTCATTCTGACCCTGCTAGCCGATATTTTGCATTGGGCGCTGCCGATGGTCTTTGTGTCGCTACATATCCATCCTTCTGGTGTGACACGTCTCGAGATGGTCGAACATGACGGGTTTGCGCATCTCAAAGCGCTGGCAATCAACGATCTGTCGCATCTGGGATCAACGTTACTCGCGCCACCGACCCACAGAACCCGCAAAGCAGAGGTCTGACGATGACGGCAAAACAAGGGGGACTCATGCAACCCGCTATTTGGACCGGAATGTATGCAGAAAAGCCTCTACACGAAGCCTTGTGCATTTTACATGGACACGGGTGGACGGCATTCGAGGCTTCTACCGAACACCTGGTGATGATCGAGACCAGCACATCTCCCGATGAGTGTATTGCGCAGGTTGGGCAGTGTGTGCACGATCTCAATTTGGCGATGCCTCAGGCGCACGCGCTTTTGCAGGCGGATGTTGCCGCGTCTGACAAGGACAAACGACAACAAGACATCGCAAGATTGGCCTGCCATATCGATATCGCGGCCAAGATGGGTGTAAAGAACGTCGTCATCCATCCAGGCGGGCGGCAAAAAGTCACGACGCGCATCGAACGAGATCGCAACTGGTCGCTTAACGTCACTGCTTTTCGCTATCTTGGCGACCTGGCAGGGGAGCGCGGATTGCGCATTGGTCTCGAAAATCTGGTACGTTGCTTTGGCTCGCCGTATGAATTGCTGGATTTGATCTCCGAGATCGATCATCCGGCGATCGGAATCACGTTCGACACGTCACATGCCAATGTCGTCGGATTGGATTTGCCGGCAACGGTTTGCGAGTTTGCGCCGTATCTGATCGCCACTCACATTTCCGACAACGATGGTTCTGGCGATCAGCATCGTACGCCGGGCAATGCCAAGATCGACTGGTTGGCGGTGATGAAAGCATTTCGCCAGGTGGGCTACGATGGTTTGTTTAATCTAGAAATTCCCGGCGAGCGTCACGCCAACCTGCCTTTACGCGCGCTGCAATCGCGGCTGGCATGCCACGTGGCCGAATGGTTGGTTGCGTATGAAACCAACTCATAATCTATAGATTATTATGGCACTTTGAACGTGTAAAGAGACGGGAGAGAACGTGATATCGTTAGAGACGCTCTATATTCACACGATCGATCTACATTATCACGCCGGGCAAGAACGACAGTCCGGTACGACATTGGAAGGCTACCTGGAACACGCAGTGATGACGGGACGGCGTATCCTTGGCCTGACCGATCACCTGGAAAAGTACATCGGCGTGCCACTTTCCTCCGCCCTAACGCCGCCGTTGTACGAGCAAAGTGTGGCCGGGCTGGAAACGTATCGCGCCGATATCGATCGGCTGCGCCCCCAGTTTCCTACGCTGTGCCTCTTTTTCGGACCGGAAATTCACGCCGGACCGCGGATCGATCTGTCTTCCATTCCGCAGCGGGTTGTCGACGTGTCCGATTACTTTTTGATCAGTTTGCCCACCGATGGAACGTCGATCTCTGCGGATACGGACGTCAAGATCCGCCGGGTGCACGATATCGCCACCCTGCGCGAGCGTACGGGCAGGCCGGTCTTTGTGGCCCATCCCTTTCGCACAGCGGTCGACAAACGCCTGGTCAAACGACCGATCGAACCCTGGGTGACGGCTATCGCACCGCGTCCCCCAAACGCTTTCTCTGACCAGGAGGTGAATCGGTTCTTTGGCTTTGACGTGCGTGCATTTGGCCGTGCCTGTAACGCGTGTGAGGTACCGATAGAAATCAACGGCGGTACCGATTCACGGATACGCGGCTTGAATTTGCCCGCGCCGTTGCAGATGTTGTGGGCTGGCTACCATATGATGCAGCAAGAGGGCGTCACCTTTGTGCCAGGTAGCGATCAGCACGAATACATGCGTACGTCGGAAAGGCGCGAAGGGCGATACATTCCTTTTGATGCTTTTACCGATCTGGACGTGACGGCAAAAGATGTCTTGCTTGTGCGCCAGCTCTTGACGTACTCTTCAAAGACGGGATAGCTGGCCCAAAGTGATTCGGCGTTTGGACAAAGAAACGGTATGTGATAAGATAAACGAATGTCCCGCCGGTTTGATTCATCGTAAAGGACCTGTCAGGCTCGAATGTCGGATATAGTTGTTGGCCAATCTATTTGCATCCTTGTCATCGAAGATGACGCTGCTGTCGCTACAAGCCTGCAAGCCGGGCTGGAGCGCGAGGGGTATGCCGTAGCCTGGGTAAGCACGGGTTCGGCGGGTGTGGCCTATGCCTGCGAGCATCGTCCGCACCTGATTCTCCTCGATCTTCGCCTTCCTGATCTGTCCGGCCTGGACGTGTGCCGCCAGATCCGCCAACTGGGCCTGCGCCAGCCAATCGTGATGTTGACGGCGCGCCGCGAAGAGATCGACAAGGTGCTCGGGCTGGAAATGGGCGCAGACGACTATGTGACCAAGCCTTACAGCTTGCGCGAGTTGCTTTCCCGTATCCGTGCGCAACTGCGGCGCGCGTATGGGGATCTGTCTTCATCCAGTGCCAATCTGCTTGCCATTCAAGATCTGATCATTGATCGCGACCGGGGAATTGTGAAACGAGATAATCAAACGATCGGCCTCACCCCGACCGAGTTTCGCCTGCTGGTCTATCTGGCTCGGCATCCTGGACAGGCATTGAGTCGTGCTCAAATCGTCGATGCCGTGTGGGGTTACGATGCAGATATCGAGAGCGAGCGTACAGTCAACGTGCATATACGTCATTTGCGCGAAAAGCTCGAGGTGGATCCCAGCCGCCCTTCCCTGATCCTCACTGTCCCTGGCATTGGCTATCGCCTCGTGGTGTAATCCACTGCCAGCGTGCGGACGAATTTACTTGTACAGAATCGGCCTTCCTCAAGTCCGTTTTGAGGAAGGTTTTTGTGTGCCGGTTATGAAATCTTAATTTCGTCTTAATCGCTTTGAAATGTACAGATGATATACTCGAACTATCTATTGCAAGACAGCTCTTGGTGATGGGAGTTCGATGAAACGTTGGATGATTGTTGGGGTGGTTGCATTGGCTGTTGTGCTGATCGGTGGCGCAGGTTATCTGGGACTGCGCAGCGTGCGCGAGCAGGCAGATCTTGTCGAAATCGAGTCTCCGGTTACGGTAAGCGTGACTCAAGGTGATGTGCAGCAGACGGTCATCGCGCCAGGCATGTTGGTTGATGTGCGGACTGTTGCTTTGGGGGCCCAAGTCGGCGGTTGGGTAGCCGAGCTTGACGTGCGCCCCGGTGATGTCGTCACTGCCGGCGAGGTGATCGCCCGCTTGCAGGTGGATGACCTGCTGTGGCAAATCGTGCAGGCGGAAAGCGAACTCGATTCGGCACGACTCGCCTTGACCGCAGCGGAAAAGGCTCGAATCGACCAGATCGCCCAACTGGAACTGGATCTGGCTGCCGCGCAGGCCAGATCCGCAGTTGCCAAAGCCGATCATGCGGATGCGCTTGCGCGCGCAGAGCGAACATTATCAATGGTACAGGAACAACAAGCTCGTTTGCAGGCGCAGGCAGCAGAATACGCTGCCCGAGTCACCATTGCTGGCATCGATTTGGCCCAGGCCGAGGATGCCCTGGCTCGCGCACAGATGGCCTACAAAGAAGCGCTGGATCGTCCCTGGGAACCGCAGGTGATCCGTGACGAGTATGCCCACGCACTTTTACAGGCCGAACAGGGATTGACAATAGCTCAAGCGCGTCACGATCAAGCAAATGCCGCGCAGGCGACGTACCAGCACGATCTCAATTTGCAGCGTCTGGCGATCGCTGAAAACAAGGCAGAACAGGCGAGGCTGCAAGATCATGAGGATCCGTTGCCGGCGATCGAGGTGCAGCGAGTGCAGCAGCGACTGCTCCAGTTGAACGACGGCGTGGATCCGCTTCTGTCAGATCGGGTAAAACAAATTCAACAGGAATTGAACCATTTACAGACCTTATTAGGCGATGCCGACATTGTTTCACCCATAGACGGTGTCGTGCTGGAGGTTTGGGCGCGTGTCGGCGATGCCGTCTCGCCCGGAACAGGACTGGTTTTGCTGACCGATCCTGCCGCAGTTGAAGCGCAGACGACGGTCATTGAAGAGGACGTGCCGGTGATCCAGGTAGGGCAGCCAGCAGAGCTCTTTTTTGATGCCCAGCCGGATGCATTGATTCAGGGATCGGTGACGCGCATTGTCCCTCAGCGCGTGCACGGCCAAGACCGCCCCCTGTATCACGTCTACCTTGTGCCAGACGGTAAGCTGCCGCAAGGACTGCTTCCGGGGATGACTGTGGATGCGTCGATCGTCATCGCCCGGAAGACAAACGTGCTGCGTTTGCCTCGCGCCTTGGTGCGGACTCGTTCGGATGGAACGGGACAGGTCAGAGTATGGGCAGCGGGCCAGGTGGAAACACACACCGTGCACGTCGGGTTGAGGGGCGATGTCTATGTCGAGATTTTGGACGGCCTTGATCTCGGAGACGAGGTGCTGGGAGAGTGAGTGACTGGATCATCGAAGCGGAAGGGCTGACCAAGGTGTACCAGCTTGGCAGCACGACCGTGAATGCCTTGCGCGGTGTGAACCTGCGCGTGCCGGAAGGTGCATTCTGGGCGCTGATGGGCGCTTCAGGCAGTGGCAAGTCGACCTTGATGCACCTTTTGGATTGTCTGGATACGCCGACCGCGGGTACCTACCGGCTGGAAGGGCGAGACGTCAGCAGGCTTGCTCACGACGAACGCGCTGCGGTGCGCAATCGGCGCATAGGCTTTGTTTTCCAGACCTTTAATCTGCTATCTCGATTCAGCGCGTTGGAAAATGTGATGCTGCCACTGCTTTATCGCGGACGAATTCAGGATGCCAGGACACCGGCACTCCAGGCACTGAAGCAGGTGGGATTGATCGACCGGGCCGGACATCGGCCAACAGAGTTGTCGGGCGGAGAGCGCCAGCGAGTGGCGCTCGCGCGCGCGCT
>JAFGJF010000483.1 GCA_016929205.1 Anaerolineae bacterium | reverse complement strand
TCGGGCGGCAGCCCGCCCTGCGATTGCCCCAGCGACATGCTGCCCCGGCAAGGTTGAAATCGTATACCCAGTTCGCGCGCCGCCTGAATCTCGGCATCCACGCACGCGCCGCCGGGGAACAGGTACAGTTGATCGCTAACCGTTGTGCACCCCGAAAGCAGCAACTCGATCAATCCGACCTTGGCACTGACGTACACGGCCTCGTCATCCATCCGCGCCCAGATCGGATACAACGTGCGCAGCCAATCAAACAACTCGGCGTTCTGGACGGCAGGCAGCGCACGGGTAAGCGTCTGGTAAAGGTGGTGGTGCGTATTGATCAAGCCAGGGATGATCACCATACCGGAGGCATCGATCATACAGTCGGCTTCCGCGGGCAGTTCATCTGTCACCGCTACCTGTTCGATCACCCCATCGCGAACAAACAGACCACCATTCTCGATTTGCTGGCGATCGTCATCCATCGTCGCCAGCAACATCGCATTTCGCACCAGCATCGTCGACATAGTCCGACCTCACTTGATCTCACATCTCTCGTGCGGCGATCACGTCCAGACCGCCCATATACGGTCGCAGCACCTCGGGCACGACCACGCTGCCGTCAGCTTGCTGATAGTTTTCGAGAACGGCAATCATCGTCCGTGGCAGTGCCAATCCCGAGCCGTTCAACGTATGCGCAAACTGCACTTTGTTGCCCTGTTCCTTTCGATAGCGAATTGCCGCACGCCGGGCCTGAAAATCCTTAAAATTCGAGCACGAGCTGACCTCCAGCCACTCGCCGCAGCCGGGGGCCCACATCTCGACGTCGTATTTGGCCGCTGCCGTAAAGCTGAGATCGCCGGTGCACATTTGCACCACACGGTACGGAATGTTCAATCTGCGGCAGACGTCTTCTGCATTGTCGATCAATGTCGCCAACTCGTCCATCGACGTTTCCGGATCGACAATTTTGACCATTTCCACCTTGTCGAACTGGTGCCCACGCTTGATACCGCGTACGTCGCGCCCGGCGCTAAACTTTTCACGGCGCCAGCAGGGCGTATAGGCGACGTGATAAACGGGCAGCACGCCGGGCTCGATGATCTCGTCACGATACAGGTTGGTCACCGGCACTTCAGCGGTTGGAACGAGCCAAAAATCGTCTTCCACATCGTGATACACGTTGTCGCCAAACTTGGGCAACTGCCCGGTGCCCACCAGGCACTTGGCCTGCACCACAAACGGCGGGTAGACCTCCTCATATCCGTGCTCGTTGGTGTGTAGATCGAGCATCCAGGCAATGAGGGCCCGCTGCAAGCGCGCGCCGGCTCCCTTGAGCACGTAAAAACGCGTGCCCGAAATCTTGACGCCTCGCTCAAAGTCCAGAATCCCCAACATCGGGCCCAGGTCCCAATGTGGCAGCGGCTCAAAATCGAACTCGGGCAAGTCGCCCTCCTGGCGCACAACGACGTTGTGCGTCTCATCCGGCCCAACCGGCACCGACGGATCGGGCAAGTTGGGCACCAAAAGCACGGCCTCGTTCAATGCCTCGTCGATCCCGCGTACCTCACCATCCAGATCCTTGATTCGGTCGCCGACCTCGCCCATTCGCTTGCGCACGGCCTCGAATTCAGCTTCCAATTGGGCTTTTTCAGCACCTTGGGCTTTTTTCAGCTTGCCGCGCAACAGCCCTATTGATTTACTCACCCGGTTGCGCTCGGCCTTTAGATCTTCGACCTCACTGAGCAGCGCGCGCCGGCGCTCGTCCAATTCAACGATCTGATCGATCGGCGCTTCGCCGTTCAACTTGGCGATCTCGCTTTTGACCCACTCGGGGTTTTCACGAATCAGTCTGATATCCAACATGATACATCCTCCTAAAAAAAATAAACCTCCCATCCTGGAAAGGACGGGAGGCCCGTGGTGCCACCTTTCTTTGACGCCGCTTCACAGCAACGTCCTCAAGCGTGCGGCGCCTTTAACAAGCACAACACACCAACGCCGTAACGGGCGTACCCGGACAGGCATTCAACCTGCCAACTCGAGAGTGGATTCAGACGCAATGCGTTGTGAGCGTCTTGTACGCTTCACACCTGTCCGCGCGATCGCTTTCCACCACCCAGCGACTCTCTAAACGCAGCGGCAGGCCTACTTGGCTCTTTCACCGTCGTTAGCTCGATTATATCATAGCCAATCTGTCTTGTCAATCAAAAACACAACATTCGTGTCTCTGAAGAACCTGCAAACCCAGTTGTTTGGCCGTTTCGCGCGCCTGCCGAGAGGGACTGACCAGCACGTTGACGCCTGCGCGTACGGCCAGCGGATCGAGCTGGGCACGATATTGACCGCGCGGGCGCATACAGCCCAGGTGAATGGGTATCTTGGGAAAACGTTGCCTGGCTTGTGCCAGCAGCAGCGCGACCTCGTTGACCTGGGGCGGCGCATAGTCGGCATAGCGCGTCCCAGGTGTAGGGATAAAGACGATGAATACCAGTGCAGGCATGTCTTCACCAGCATCCAGGTCGAGCTGTGCCAGCATCTCCAATGCCGGGCGTTCATGCCCCAACTGGCCGTGCAACAACCCAATCGTGATGTGGGGCACGACCCGCGCGTATTGTCGCAGCATCGCGTACGTATCGGCATAGTCTTGTGGCGTCTTGTCTAGGCCATACACTCCGCGAATCGTTTTCACATCGCCAACCACATCAAACGAAATCGTGTCCACATAGGGCGCAATGCTCTGCATCGCCGGTTCGTCAATCAAACCGACATGCCAGTTCAACCGCCGCCCCTGGCTGATCGTTTCGATCTGTTCCAGATAATCGGCCACCGGTACACAGCCATCTGGATCACAGCCACCAGATATCAAGACACTGGGTGCATTTTCCACCCGCGCCTCCTGGATAGGCTGCATGTGGCGCAGGTAATGGCCCGCACAATGCGCGCATTGCAGCACACAGTGCGCGCCCGTCAGGCTGATCAACGCCGTATCCAATGGCAAAGTAAAGGTAACCTGGGGTGAAAAATGAGCCTGACGTACTCGCCAGGCCGCATCAAGCTCTTGTTCGAGGGTCGAGATCGACATATTCAGTCAAATTCCTGCACCAGGCCGGCGCCATCGCCCGGGCGGCAGCCAAAAATGTCCGTTTCCAATCCGGTTCGATCCCGGTAGATCTGGCGAACGCGCTCTGTCCAATTTTCGTCGCCCTCTGGCGATACCAGAGCAACCACACCGCCTCCCCACCCGGCGCCGGTGATCCGCGCTCCCAGAACGCCGGGTTGGTCCTGGACGATTTCAACCAGTGCATCGACTTCAAGGCAACTAGCCGCATAGTCCTGGCTCATACTGGCGTGCGCGCGATTCATCAACTGGCCAAATAGCGCGACCTGCCCATTACGCAAAGCGTCGACTCCGGCCTGCACCCGTTCGTTTTCACCGATCACGTGCCGGCAGCGCGGCAAAACGGCAAATGTCGTCGCCCTGTCCAACCGGTAATCGACCAGCAGCGCATTCAACCATGCCTCGTCCAATCCCCTGTCAATCAACTCGCGCACTGTCGCCTCACCTGGCAAAATCGCTTCCATGCGCGACCAAAAATCGGCCCGATCTTGACCGGGCGTCACATCGCGCAGCTGTGTGACAGAGGAATCATACCGCTGCAAAAGTCTAACCCCGATCTTGCACTCGGCAACTCGCCGGTTGAACTCACCGCGCACGTTGTCGTGATGCACGCCGCTGTTTAACAGCACGACCTCGACGTTGCCCGGAATCGGCACGTGCTTTAGGCGATACGTCCCTCCGGGCAAAGGGCGACAGTCGAGGAACAAAGCGTGGTCGCGCTTGCCGAGCAGCGTCGCAAACTGGTCCATCATCCCGCCGCGTGTGCCAACGTACCATTCCGCCTCGCTGCACAAATGCGCCAAATCGGCTCGTTCGATATCGATCCCGTTCAACACAACCAGCGCCAGAGCCGTCGTCACCGTCAGCGCCGTTGAAGAGCTGAGCCCCGCACCACGGGGCACACTGCACGGCCCAGCGCCCGAAACCAGCACGTCCATCCCCTTGATCGAAAGTGCGTTTGCAAACCGGCGGCAGATCTCTTGGCCCGCTCCCCGGAAATAATTGCTCCAATCGCCGCTTGGGGCATGTGGCACATCGTCGGAAAGAGCAAATGCAAAGGATGAAAACCCGGCTTCAACGTTGATCGCGTTGACGACTGGATCGTCGCGCGGGCGAGTGACAAACACCAGATCTTTGTCCAACGCCACTGGCATAACAAAACCGCCGTTATAGTCCGTGTGTTCGCCAATGAGATTTAGACGCCCCGGCGTACGAAAAACGGTTACTGGCCCCGGGCCAAAGCGCTCGACGAAGCGCTGCTGTGCTTCTCTGTACCTCGCCTGCTGGGCGGCCAATACCAAAGGCTCGTTCCCATACAAGTCCTCTAGCGAACGCTTGATCATTCGCGATCCCTCTATGTCCATAAAATCACCCCACTGCCGAACAGTCAAGATGCCCGCGATTCAGGCTCACCACACGATCAGTCCAATATTTCGGTCGCAATGTGTGCATACCCTTTCGCCGCCCGAACGACATCGGCAATGCGCACCTGATCGTTAATTGTATGAACGTATTTTTCTTCACCCGGCCCAAATCCGATGGTGGGGATGCCGGCAATACCCATTGTGTACGTACCATCCGTCGAAAACTCCCACTTTTGGATCGAGGGACGATATCCCAGCTCGGTACGAATAGCCTTGCACACCTTTTGCACCAGTGGATGATCCCGATCCAGCGCCCAGGCCGGATAATATGCCCGCGCTTGTGCGCGATAGCCCGTATAGGACACAGAACCATATTCAGAGACAGTAGCCAAAGCCTTTGCCCCTTCGCGCAACAAAATACTCTGGATCTCAGCCATAGCTTTGGCCTCGGTTTCGCCAATCGTCAGCCGACGGTCGATGTAAAACGTGCAGCTATCGGGAACGACGTTGCGACTGCCGGCCGTATTTTCAATATGCGTAATCGCAAGCGTGCCCGGGCCGAGAAATCGATCTTCGGCCAGTTGTCCGCTCAACATTTCGATGCCGAACACCAGGCGCGCAGCAGTATAAATGGCATTGTCGCCATGCTGAGGGGCTGAGGCGTGACAGGATCGACCTTTTGCCACGACCTTGATCTCCATTCGTCCGCGCTGTCCACGGCTGACCTGCAAATTTGTCGCCTCACCGAGAACGACGTAATCGGGGATCAAGCCTTCCTCTTCGATCAAGACACGCATACCCAATCCTTCGCACGGTTCCTCCTGGACGACGCCAACCAGAACCAAATTGCCATGCAATGTCACACCGAGATCGATCAAAAGCTTGCCTCCATAGACCATCGCCGCCAATGCCGCCTTCATATCCGAGGCACCACGTCCATAAAGAACACCATCTCGAATATCGGCCGCAAACGGGCCGTGTTCCCATGTGGACGCATCACCGATCCCCACAACATCCATATGACCGTTGTACAGCAATGTACGGCCCGTCTTGGGTCCAATGCGCCCCACAACGTTCCCAATACGGTCGATACGCACGTCCTGAAAGCCCACTTTTTCCATCTCGGCAGACAAGCACGCCGCGAGTTCCGCTTCCTGGGTCGAATAACTTGGAATACGGATCATTTTCTGCAAAAAGGCAATCATTGCCTCTCGATCTTGTGCGCTGAATTCAAACAAAATCTCCCTCCCTCCGGTCTCCAACCTCCCGCTTGGTGGCCAAGGCACACGGGCCTAATACGCCCCTTTTCGCATCAAAACGACGCCTACAGACTTGATCAAGATTTTGATGTCCAACCACGGCGTCCAGTTTTCGACGTACCAGATGTCGAGCAGCGCCATTTCGTCAAAGCCCAGCTCGCTCCGCCCACTGACCTGCCACATCCCGGTGATGCCCGGCAAGACATCCAGGCGATGCCGGTGCCATTCCAGGTACAATTCGACCTCACTGGGCACCTGTGGACGTGGCCCCACAAGGCTCATCTCACCACGTAGCACGTTCAACATCTGGGGCAACTCATCCAGGCTGGATTTGCGGAGAAAACGTCCCACACGTGTCACGCGCGGGTCATCTTTGATCTTGAACAAGCGGGCTTCACCTTCGTTTTGCGCTGCCAACTGTGACTTTTCTCTATCGGCACCCTGACGCATCGTACGAAATTTCAAGCAAGTAAAAGGAATGCCGTTTTGGCCAATGCGCGTCTGGGAAAAAATAGCCGGTCCATCCGAATCGAGCTTGATCAAGATGCAGATCAAAAGCATCAAGGGCCCGCCCACAAGCAGGCCTACAGTTGTCAAAAACAGATCGAGTACGCGTTTGAAAAACAGCGCACCTTTTCCCAACGCGCTCTGCCGTACGCCGACCACAGGCACCTCGCCCAAGTATTCGACGTCGACATGACGAATCGTCGTCTGTAGCAGATCGGGCACAATATAGACCTGGACTTTCTGGCCTTCACATTGATGCACGATGCGCAATATCTTGCGGTGATACATCCACGGCAAGGCTGTAATAACCAAATCAATCTGGTGTTCGCGGATCAACAGCGTCAAGTTGTCGAGACCGCCCAACGCTTTGATTTTGCCTAGATCGGTTCGCCCTTTGGCCGGGTTGTCGTCGACAAAACCGACCACCTGGTATCCCAACTCGGGGTGAGCAACGATGGAGCGCATCATCGCTCGCCCCACTTCGCCTGCACCGACGATCAGCACCCGCCGCACGCCGATGCCGCGCTTGCGCAACTGATTAACCACAATATGTCTGACGATCCGGCTAAAAGCCAGAACGATCAAAATCGTCATCGCCGCCAGAGGAAACAAGCCGCGCGAATAAGACAACTGTGGCGCAAAGTACGTAATCACAATTAACAGCATCAGCCCCGTCAGTGTGCCACTGAACAAAGCATACATCTCGTCCAACCAACTCCGCCCACGCTGCGGAACGTATACGCGATGTGAAGCGTAAACGGCAATCAACAACACGGTCAGGGTAGCCGCCATAGGCACATAGGTGCTAAACGGCTCATAGTTTTCAGCAGCCACCGGCGAAGGCCACTCGAGTTGATAGCGGATCCAATATGCCAGCACAAAGCCGATGGTGATCGACAGTACATCCGTCAAAATATCGAGAAAAACTCGCAATCTCGATTTCGATAGCCAATGTTTCAACGCACTCTCTCCTGCTCGTCTACAGAGGATGGTGACTGCATAGAGTTTGATTGCCACCACGCCTGACGGTAAATCTGCGCTGTCTGGCGCGCGGCCTTGTCCCAGGTAAAGGTTGCTGCACGCTTCTTTCCCCTATCCACGAGTTCGTCACGCAATGATGCATCGCTCAACACGCGATACAACGCATCGCTCAATCCTCGCACATCATCCGGCGCAACGGTCAAACCAGCATCGCCGACCACCTCGGGCAGCGAAGATACATTCGACGTGATCACGGGTGTGCCACATGCCATCGCTTCCAACGGAGACAACCCAAAACCCTCATACAGCGACGGATAACAAAAACACGTCGCCACATTGTACCAACCGCACTTTTCTTCCTCGGGCACATACCCGGTAAAACGGACGCGATGGGTCAGTTCTAGTTCTTCCACCAGGGCAAAAATCGGTTCAAAGAACCAGCCTTTGCCGCCGGCAATCACCAAACACAGATCGGCAAAATCTTGTCCAGAGGTAGCAATGAGGTGTGCGAATGCTTTGATCAATTGCGAGATATTTTTGCGCGGTTCGATCGTGCCCAGGAACAAGATGCTTTGTGCAGGCAATCCCTTTTTTTGGCGAAATGCCCGCACTTTTTTTTCCGGCAGTGGACGAAACGAGGCATCGACACCGCAATATACCGTCTTGACCCGTTCACCAGGTACGGTAAAACGCTCGATCACGTCGCGGCGCGTATGATCTGAAATCGCGATAACCTGCGTCGCCCTTTGCACTGACAAATGGGTCATCCAGCGCAGATAAATGCGCTTAGCAGCACTAAACGCCTGGGGAAACTGGAGAAAACTGACATCGAACACGGTGACAACGGTCGGTCGTTTTGACAAGACGGGAGACACAAATGCCATCGCGTGCAACAGATCCACCTTTTCCTGACGCAAAACAACAGGCGCAACCAGCTGCTCCCATACAATACGCTTGTATGGGGTAATAGTTGACCAGATGGGGCGTCTAACGCGCATCCCCTGCCGAGGGGTAAATCGTGGATCGTGCAGAAAGGCAGTATAACTCAAACCTGCATCGGCGTCCGGCAGCCGACACAACAAATGATAGATATAGCGATGGATCCCTGCACTTCGATAATTTTCCCCAAGGCAAAGCAATGACGCGTTCAAACCGACGTGAAAGGACACTGTTTGGTTCACGGCGTTATTATACCATAAACAGACGGATGCACAACCAGCCAATCACACGTGTGATTACAAGTCGTCATGAATCGTTTGCGCCGGCGCCTTTACACCAACAAGCAAACTGCTCCATTCAGACGCCTTCCAAAAACCTTTGTCGTTGCGCTTGAGCGTTATTGGCCGCGGGCTGCTTGCGCCGGAACAAGCCACAAAGACCTTGTATGTGCCGGATTCCAGGTCACCACTGTACGGATTGTCAGAGCAAGCAATGACATAAGGAGGCCCGGACAAGGCGTAGCCATTTTCCGGCGTGGCCCCTTCAATATACGATTTGGGGAGGTACGGTTTGTCCTGAACCTGCAACTGAATGCGCTGCAGATCGCCGTTTGACAGTTGCCATCCTTTGTATCCCTTGCTACCTTCTTGCAGGCGTTCACGATCGACGGCAACGGTCAGGCACTGCCATCCCAGTGTTCTGTCCTCAGTATAAGCCAAGATCGCCAGGACCATCATAGCCGCTCCGCCTTGAGGTGACTGGGCAATCTGGTCGCGCAAAGCAACAAAGTCTTGCACTGACTTGGGCAATTGCTCGATTTGAACGGAAGGTAAGATAGTCATCCCATATCCTTTCTCTGAAAATGAATGATTTCCAAGTATATACCTATGCAGAGAGAGAGGCAAATCTGGCAAATCCTGGTCACTAAACTTGCCAGAGATTTGACATTCAAAAACGATTATGATATATTTACCACATCAACTCAAGTTGGAAATACGTAGTATAATGGGAGAGGTGAGTTATCAGCGAGAAAAACTATCGGATAAACGGGCAAATTCGAGCCAAGCAAGTGCGTCTAGTCGGTGATGAAGGCGTTATCGGTGTTGTTTCTGGAAACCAGGCACTGTCCATTGCTCGCGAACGTGGTTTGGACCTTGTAGAAGTTTCACCCAATGCGGACCCGCCTGTCTGTCGTATGATGGACTATGGCAAGTTCCTGTACAACAAGGCCAAAAAAGAACGCAAAGCTCGAAAAGCGAGCAAGACCATTGAAGTCAAAGGCATTCGTCTCCGCCCCAAAACAGGGGAACACGATATCGAATTCAAGGTACGGGATGCGCGTCGTTTTTTAGAAGAGGGCTGCAAGGTTCAGGTTCGAGTCTGGTTTCGTGGACGCGAGATCACATACCCCGAGATCGCACGCGAGTTACTCGAACAAGTCGCCACCCGTTTGTCCGACGTAGCAGTAGTTGAACAGCCGCCGCGGATGGAAGGGCGCAATATGATGATGCTGCTCAGCCCCGGCACCAAAAAGCCCTAGTCTCATACTCAAACCAAGTAGCGTTTTGCAAACTGGGGGTTTTGTGGTATAATGTCACGCTTGTAACAGGTGGGGTGTGGCATCACTGGATATTGATTCGTTCTGACGATTGAAAGGATTGTCTCACCGACAAAAAGTGCTTGCCAAAAAGTGGCATCTCGTTGCTGTGTCAAAGGGACAGGCAAAGCCAGCTGTCCCTTTATTGTTGTCAGACCGGCAGCCGGAGAGAATATACTGAACGAGGAGAAATCATGCCAAAAATCAAGACATATAAAGGTGCAGCTAAACGATTCAAGTACAGCGGCAGTGGCAAGTTGATGCGCACCCGAGGTGGAGGAAAGCAAGGCGCAGGTCACCTGCGTCGTCATCGTTCGAAGCGACGTAAACGCGCATTCGGCACAATGGCCGAGGTCACCGTTCGCGGCGAGGTCAAACGGCTCAAAAAGCTCGCACCATATTTAACAAAGTAGTTGTTTTTTGTTAGCAAGGGGCAAATTTCCTCTCCCTTTGTGGACAATAGAAAGATGAAAGGGGAATAAAAATGAGAGTAAAGGGAGGTCCCAACATTCGCCGGCGACACAAAAAAGTGCTCAAGGCGACAAGGGGACAACACAGCGGACGCCATCGTTTGTTTTCTGCTGCCAACCAAGCAATGATGAAGGCTGGCGTATACCAGTATCGCGATCGCCGCAACCGCAAGCGCGACATACGCCGGCTGTGGATTACGCGCATCAACGCGGCTTCTCGCCAGCATGGCCTTTCCTATAGCAGCCTGATGCATGGCCTGAAAACAGCAAACGTTCAAGTGAACCGTAAACTGATGGCCGAGCTGGCTGTAAACGATCCAACAGCCTTTGGCCAGTTGGTGGAAACAGCGAAACAGGCCATTCAAGCCTGAGCCCGTTTCGGTCTGTACGCCGATGACCAACAAACGCCAGCGCCCAAGTTGCACGCGCTGGCGTTTTTAGTAAACCATAGTCAACGCCCGGGTCGGGCACCGTGTTGCACAAAGACCACAGCCATAGCATCGATCTTGCACCAGCACGGCCTTGTCGTCTTGCATATGAATCGCTTGGTAGACGCAGCTCTGCACACACCGCGTGCAGCCATTGCACTTGGCGCTATCGTAATTGGGCGGAACGTGTTCGTGACGCACTCGATGTGCCTGCTTGTGTGCCACCGCCAAACCCCGGATATCATTCACACCATCATACCCGTGAGCATCCAGCCAATTGTCCATTTCAGACGCGATCTTGCCATAGACAGAAGCGCCTCTGAGAATACCCGCCGTGCAAACCTGGACCACACTCGCCCCCGCCATAATGAGTTCGATCGCATCTACGCCGTGGCTCACGCCTCCCACGCCCATAATCGGCAAATCAACCGCACACGCAATATCGAAAATGCAGCGGACGGCCAGGGGACGGATTGCCGGGCCACTCATCCAGCCATAACCGCTTTGGCCGCCCATCACCGGCGCACCCGTTTCAACGTCGATCGCCATCGTCGGACCGAACGAATTGATTGCGACAATGCCATCGGCGCCCGCTTTCTGGGCAGCTTGCGCCGCGCTTGTCACATCCCGAAAGGGACTGAGCTTGACGAACACCGGCACGTCGACGGCAGATTTGGCCGCTTGAATCGCGTCCACCATCGGGCCGGCATCGTCGCCGATATAATGTGTCGAAAGCTCAAAAGCATCGGCAAATGGTCTGAACATTGGCGCGAGTGCGGCGATATCCTTGGCGCTATAGCCAAGGCTGACGATGAACGGCAAGCCAGTCGCTCGGGCGATCACACACTCCCGCAGAACCCACTGCCGGGGCGGTATTTCGGACCACAACTCGGTGTTCAAGAAGGCGCCACGCACAGAGGCCATATTGGGCGTTGGCACGCGCGCGCCGTCTACAGAAATTGTCTTGGACACCAAACCGCCTGCCCCGCCTTCAGCGCACCGCCTTAGTGCTTCGCCATTCCAACCGGGCGGCCCCGCGGCAGGCAAAACGGGATGTTCAAACTCCAGTCCGCAAAACTTGACCTGCAAATTGGACATGTTAGCTCCTTTCCCACATCTTTTGCGCAGCGAGGCGTGAGCGCTGCATCATCTCGGATTCATCAAGCGTCAACAACTGCCGGTTTCGCATCACCACTTGACCGCCAACAATCGTCGTCTCGACGCCGGTGCCATCGACACCAAACAGGATGTGCCACGGTGCATTTTCGCCTGTCAGCGGCGTTGTCGGATCATAGTCAACGATGATGATATCCGCCGGTGCGCCTATCTTCAATATGCCCAGATCCCGAGGTAAGCCGCAACGCGCAGCTATCTGGGCATTGTGAGCAAATGCGATCTGCACAACCTGATCGGCAGGCATAGCACGCGGGTCGCCTGTGTTCAGTTTGTGCACGAGATAGGCGACACTCATTTCGACAAACATGTTGTTGGAAAACCCGTCGTTACCCAATCCCAGCACAATACCGCGTTCGAGCATACCCGGTACGTCGGTTATACCAACAGCATTGTTCATATTGGATCGCGGGTTGTGAACAACGTTTGTTTCCGTTTGCTTCAAGATCGTTTTTTCTCGTTCATCAACGTGGACACAATGCGCAGCAATCGTTTTCTCACCCAGGATGCTCGCCTTGTGCAGCCGCTCAACGACACGACGGCCGTATTTGGTCAGGCTATCCTGCACATCAGCGTCACCCTCTGCAACGTGAATGTGACAACCTACCCCCAAGTCGGCCGCCAACCCGGCGCAAGTCTGTAGCGTCGCATCCGATAACGTCATCGAGGCATGCAAGCCGAACAATGCGGCAATGCGGTCATCCGTGGATTTTCCTACCTCCCTCGCGAATCGTTCGTTTTCGCGTATGCCAGCGCGGGCGCGCTCCGTGCCATCACGATCTGTCACTTCGTAACACAAACTGGCACGCAAACCAGCCTGCCGCACCACTTGGGCGATGACGTCCAACGATCCATCGATAAAGTTGGGGGAAGCGTGATGGTCGATCAAGGTCGTCGTACCATGCTTAATCGCATCCGCCAGACAAACCAGCGCGCTGAGCGCCACACTCTCCTGGTCCAGTGCCTTGTCAAGCCGCCACCAAAGTCGCTCCAAAATGTGTACAAAATCGACCGGCGGCGCACCCGGGATCGACATACCACGAGCAAACGCACCATAAAAGTGAGTATGCGCGCAAATCAAGCCCGGCATAACCAGCTTGCCAGCGGCATCAATGACAGTCTGTCCACGCTGTCCAGTGATGATCCGATCAACCGGACCAATGTCGACAATCCGTCCTTGCTCCACCCATATTGTGCCGGACCGAATCAAGGGAGAACGTGGATCCATCGTGAGCAATGTTCCATTGGTAATCAACATAACTCGCCTCCCGTTGCATTGACGTCGCCGACCATCCTTGCCGGTGATTGTAGCAAATACAATCAACCCACCATCTACACCAGGTCATGTCATTCCGTTTGCACAGTATAGCATAGAAAAAGCAGGGACTCAATTTCCGCAACTATGCAAGCATCCTTTGTATACACCCCAAGATTGTGCTATAATAAAAAGTACACTGCATTGGATCGTCCAAGGAGGAATGAATGGTTTCCCAGAAAGCAGCCCTCATTCAAACCAAGATCACCGGCGTGGCATTGCGCAACGCTCGCACGCGCGCCGGAAAAAGCTTGCAAGCGTGTGCCGAAGCCCTATCCTGTGCACCCGAGTTCATTTCGCAAGCGGAGGAGGGTGAGGTAGAACTGACTCTCCCCCAAATCGAAGTGCTAGCTTATTTATTAGACACGCCGCTAGAGTATGTATTGGGCGAACAACCTTTACCTGATGAGGAAACCCAAGACGAGACCTTGCCGTTTGACAATGTGATGACGGTTCGACGCAAGATGATCGGCGTTATCCTTCGTCAAGCACGTCTGGAATTAGGACATACGCTCGATGATGTCGCCGCAGTATCGGGGCATACACCCGAGTATCTGGCACGCGCCGAATTGGGTGAAGAGCAGATCACATTAACCGCACTGCGAGCCCTGGCAGAACACCTAAATATCTCGTTGGAGGACTTTATCCAAAAAGACATCATTCCACTTACACCAGCGGAACGCGCTGCGCGCGACTTGCAGCACCTTGCACACCTGCCCCAAGAAGTGCGAGAATTTGTCCTCAAACCGATCAATATGCCGTATCTGCAGGTGGCAATGAACTTGAGCCATATGCCGGCAGAAGCCCTGCGCCAGATCGCGTCAGGGTTGCTGGAAATCACGTATTGATGCATGGAGTCAAGCCATGATCTCTGACGCGCCTTTGAACACAGAAAAGCGCGACTTGTTTTTCGTAGATACACTCACCCATCTTCTTTCTTACCAGACGCTGGATGGGATGCTCCCCGAAGCACTATCGCATCTCGTCAATGCCTTTCATGCCTCTGGAGGCGCACTCTCGTATATCTCGTTGTTCACCAAAAACGTCCAGCAAGGCAAGATACAAGATGCAGCTCAACAAGAAATTGTTCGTCTTCAAACGGTATTTCGCGAAAGGGCACGCGTTCGCAACTGGGTGATGCAGTTCCCCAATTTGGCACCGGCGAGCCGGCACATTTTGCCGGATGGAGCGGGTACGCTATTCGTCCTGCCGCTGATCAGCCGCGAGCGCCTTTTGGGCTTTGTCAGCCTGGTTTTCCAGACAGATCATCGATTCGATTCCCTAGAGCAACTTGCCCTGGCTAAAATGGCGTGCGCTATTTGCGCTGTCGCCGAAAACCTAGAGAGAGCCGCAATAACTCGACAGCGACTGAGCCAGCTTGGTCTATTTTATCAACTGGGGCAAATGATCAACGCCACGTTTGACACCAGCGGCCTATTGCAGGACACCGTCCAATTGGTGATTGTGCTCATTGAGGCCCAATATGCTGCACTTTTGCTCCTCGATCAAGATAAACAAGAACTTGTCCCCGAAATCTCTTTCAAAGGAACGCCGCTGTCGGACCGCATCTCGCTGGATCAAGGCCTCACTGGATGGGTGGCCCGGCATGGCAAACCCGTGCTGGTAAACGACGTCTCATCAGATACCCGTTTCGATCCGCGCGTTGATGGATGTCGTGAGCAGCCAACAAAATCCTTGATCTGCGCGCCACTACAGATCAAGGGGCAAGCAACCGGCGTTCTCTTGGTCGCAAACAAGACGACCTATCCTGAATTCAGCCAGGAAGATCTGAGCATCCTAATTACACTGGCAACACAGACAGCCATTGCCCTGGATAACACTCGACTGTATAACAGCCTGCGTGCCGAGCACGAACGCATCATTCAAATACAAGAAAACGTGCGGCACCAATTGGCTCGCGATCTGCACGATGGCCCTGCACAGTTGTTATCTGCGCTGTCGATGGGATTGAATCACCTGGAACAACTCCTCAGACTCGAGCCTGACCAAGTCTGGACCGAGTTAGAAGAGCTGAAAACGCTAACCAGCCGGGCGATGCAAGAAACGCGACTGGTTCTTTTTGAACTGCGTCCCATTATCCTGGAAACACAGGGGTTGGTTCCTGCACTAGAGAGTTATGTCGAGCGGCTTGAGCGCAGTTGCAAGTTTACGCCGCATTTAGATGCCCATCGTTTCGTCCGCGACTTGGACGTCCATGTAGCAGGAGCCATTTTCTCAATCATTCAAGAGGCCGTGAACAATATCGAAAAACATGCTCACGCCAAAAACGTATGGATTCACCTGGAAGAACAACAGAACACACTCGTCGTTACCGTTGAAGACGACGGCACCGGGTTCGATGTGCAATCCATACAAGCCGAATACGATCAACTTGGGAGTTTCGGTCTGTTGAATATGAGAGAACGCGCCGAACTTCTCGGCGGTGTTCTCACGATGCAATCCGGCCCGCGCCGTGGTAAGCCCGGGACCTTGATTCGACTTTGTATCGTGTTGCCGGAGACAAAGGAGTAAAAGATGCAAGAGCAGACACCCACCCCCGACCTTGATCCAAAGGAACTTGATCCAGAAAATCTTGATCCAAAGAATGTCGAGCAGGATGGCGAAGAAATGCTGGCCCGTTTAGAACAGGGGCGTCTTTGTTACCGACAAGGCGAATATCAAGATGCACTGTCGCACTTAATCGCCGTGCACGCGCATCATCTGGCAGAACATGACGAAAACCTTACTGCAGAAGTTGCAAATGACATTGGCGTGGTATACACGGTTATGCAGCGCTGGCAAGAAGCCGAACAATCGCTCGATGAGGCATACAACCTGTTTACCAAGCTGCAAGACTATAACGGCGAAGCGCAGACCTTGGGAAACTTGGGCAGTTTGTTTCGTGCCAAGGGCGACTTGAAAACGGCTGCAGCGAATCTACAATTGTCCGCAGATCGTTTTCACCTGGTGGGTGACAATGAACGCCGGGCCATGACCCTAAAGGTGTTGAGTATGGTCCGCTTGAGCCAGTTTCGTTTTCTACAGGCATTGGCCGCATATGACGCAGCGTTGGCGTGCAATCCTGCTCCTTCTGGCTGGCAGAAATTCTTGCGCAAGCTCTTTGCCATCCCTCTGAGAATGCTGGCGAGCTAGTACCATATCTTTCAGTCGCACAAAAGCGAACGTCACCAATATGGTGGCGTTCGCTTTTGTTTGCCGCTACGCGTACGTCCAAACAACGCAAGGGGAAACTGTATGGTCAAAAGTGGGCCTATTTGGAGATAGAATAGCCACATGGCAATCGCGCCCTTTGATGCCAAGGGTCTATACTCTGCTCCTTGAGACGATTCACGAACCGATCGTCTCTTTTTGATCGGCAAGTCCCTTTTCAATCACAGCCAGAATTTTGTCTGTATCATCAAAAGGCTTGACCAAATAATCGTACCCATCGTACTTGATCACCTTGATTGCCGTTTCCAGGGAAGCAAAACCTGTCATCACTACAAACACAATGCCGGGATCGATCTCTTTGACCTTACGAAGCAATTCCAGGCCGTCCATGCCGGGCATCCGGATATCGGCTAGCACGAGATGAAATGGTTCGGAATCAAGCTTGGCTTTGAGTTTTTCCAGCGCGTCGATACCGCTGTGAGCATAGTCAACCTGATACCCTTCACCCTCCAAAAGGTAGCGCAAAAACTCGCACATGCCTACTTCATCATCGACCACGATAATACGGGCCTTTTCACTCATTTCCCGTTCCCTCCCCTAGCAAAACTGACGATACGCTTACTGCATCTAGTTCGACTCTTGGGCTTCTTTTTTGGCTGCGACGATGAGATCTTGAGTCAAATGGCTGGGTACATTCTCGTAAAATGCGATATTCATTGTGTACAGACCACGACCTTGGGTCAATGCACGCAATTCGGTCGAGTAGCGCTGCATCTCGGCCAAAGGTACCTGCGCCTTGACGACACTGCGACCATGCTGCTGATCCATCCCCATCACACGGCCGCGCCGCGTATTCATATCGCTCAATACATCGCCCATATATTCTTCGGGCACGGTGACCGTCACCTCACAGATTGGCTCCAACAGCACGGGGCCGGCCTCCATAAAAGCCTGCTTGAATGCCTCTCGCCCGGCAATCTGGAAAGCAATGTCTTTAGAGTCGACCGGGTGCTCTTTGCCGTCGGTAACGGCGACAAACACGTCGTTGATCGGATAACCGGCAATAGCGCCATTCTCCATAACGCTCT
>JAFGJF010000482.1 GCA_016929205.1 Anaerolineae bacterium | reverse complement strand
GGCCCAAGAAACAGACGTCGCAACAGAAAACGCGCGTCTGTCTGAAGAAAAGGAGGACACAAATGAAACACAACAATACCATTCGCTGGTTTGGTCGGTTCCTGATCCTTATCCTGGCGCTGGGGCTGATCGCCTGCACGGCCAAAAAGTCAGCCGGACCGTTGATCGCGTTGGAATGGGCAGGGTATGAGCAGCCCGTGTTTTGGCAGCAGTTTGCGGACAAGCACCCCGACGTCGAGGTCGAGTACACCTTTTTCGCCGACGACCCCGAGGCATTTGCCAAGCTGCAGAGCGGCTTCAAGGCCGACCTGGTCCACCCCAACGTCAGTTGGCTCAAGTTGTACGTAGACAACGATCTGCTGCAGCCCATCGATACCTCCAAGCTGAGCAACTGGCCGGGGATCATCCCGAGCCTGGCGCAGGCCGGGCAGATCGACGGCGTGCAGTATCTGGCCCCCTGGGAGTGGGGCTATGACTCGATCATCGTGCGCACCGACAAGGTACAAGAGATGCCCGATTCGTGGGCCGATCTCTGGGATCCGCAGTATGCCGGGCACGTGTCGATCTTTGACTCGGCCGAGGCTGCCGTCCTGATGACGTCGCTGGTACTGGGCTATGATGCCTACAATATGACGCCAGCGCAGATGGACGAGATCAAACAAAAGCTGATCGAGCTCAAGCCCAACCTGCTGGGATACTGGACCGACTATACCGAGATCAACCAGCAGGTTGCTTCGGGAGAGGTGTGGCTGGCCGTCACCTGGCCGGACGCCTACGTGGCGATCAAGGCTGAAGGGGTGCAGGTGGAATACATCACCCCCAAGGAAGGACGCCTGGGATGGCTGTATGGATTCTGCATCCCCAAGAACGCGCCGAACCCCGATCTGGCACACGACTATATTGATGCCATGCTGGACGTCAATGCGATGGCGGAAATGGCCAACCAGTATGGGTACGGCGCGTCAAATAACAAGGTGGCCGAGATGACCGACCCCGAATTGGTCAAGGTCATGCTGCTCGATCAGCCGGACATTCTGTCCCGCACGGTCTTTTTCCAGTCCTTGACCGAAGAACAGCGCCAGGAGTGGACCACGCTGTGGGATGAGGTCAAAGCGGCTCAATAGGTTGGTCGAAACCGGGTTTTTATCGGCATGCAGAACGTTCTATATCATGTTTCGTCAAAAACCCGGTTTCTTATCTCATTGGTCTGAATATTGGTAGAAAGAAACTGATCGGTGAATAATCGTGCACGGATTGCGGTGTTGATGATCCCGCCGGCTTTGCTCTTGCTGGTCTTTTTTCTCTTGCCTATGCTGGTTATGGGGGGGTTCAGCTTCCGGGCCGGCAGCTTTGGGGCCAGCCGGAACGTTTTTACGCTCGACCATTACCGGGATTTCCTGGACAGCACGCCTTTTCAGCGGCTCCTGCTCAAGTCGACGATCGTCGCCCTGGAGACGTCGCTCTATTGTGTCGTGCTGGCGTATCCGGTTGCTTATTTTCTGGCTTTTCGCGCCGGCGAACATCGAACGGCGTTCCTCACGGCCATTTTGGTGCCTGCCTGGACGAGTTTTCTGCTGCGCGTCCTGGCCTGGAAACTCATCCTGGGTTCCGAAGGGCTGTTGAGCTCGTTTTTGCAGACGATTGGGCTGCTTTCCGAACCCACGCCGATCTTGCTGTACAGCCGCACGGCGGTCGTGGTGACGCTGGTTTACTCGTGGCTGCCTTTTGTCGCTTTGCCGATCTTTGCGGCGTTGGAGCGGATCGATCACAACCTGCTGGAGGCAGCGGCCGATCTGGGCTGCCCACCCTGGCAGGCCTTTCTGCGCGTGACCTTGCCCCTCAGTATGCCCGGCGTCGCAGCGGGCTTTTTCTTTGTCTTTATCCCGACGTTGGGCGAGTGGGTGACGCCAGCTCTGGTGGGAGGCGTAGACGGGATCATGTACGGTAACATTATCCAAAGCCAGTTCGTGCAAGCGCTCAACTGGCCGATGGGCGCATTGATGAGCCTGGTGATGCTTGCGGCGATGTTGCTGTTGATCTTGCTTTTCAGCCGCTTCCTGAATTTGTTATCGTTGAGGGAGTTCTGATGCGTCGCAAGGATCTGTTTTCGCCCGGTTTTGTCTATTTCGCGCTGTTGGTCGGTTTCCTGTACCTGCCGATCGCGCTGTTGATCGTGTTTTCGTTCAACGACTCCCACCTGATGATTTTTCCGCTCAAGGGGTTCACGTTCAAGTGGTATGCGGCCCTGTTTCAGGCTACCGAACTGCTCAAGGCCGTGCGCAACAGCGTCATATTGGGCCTGATCGCTTCGCTGGTGGCCACGGTGCTGGGGACGATGGCTGCCGTCGCTTTGGTGCGGTTTCGCTTCCCGGGTCGGAATGTGTTTCTGTTGGTGGCGTCGATGCCGCTGGTGATCCCTTATGTCGTGCTGGGCGTGGCGCTGCTGATCCTGTTCGGCAGCCTGCACATCCCGCTGTCATTGTGGACGGTGGGTGTCGGCCACGTGATCATTAGTATTCCCTACGTGATGCTGATCGTCGCTGCGCGGCTGATCGGGTTTCCGGCCAACCTGGAGGAAGCGGCCATGGACCTGGGAGCCACCTATTGGAGCACGTTGGCGCGAGTCACACTCCCCATCTGCGCGCCGGCGATCCTGGCGGCGTTTCTCACATCGTTTACCACATCATTTGACGAGTTTGCGGTGAGCTTTTTCCTGATCGGACGCGAAGCAACGCTGCCGATCTATCTCTATTCGCAGTTGCGGTTCCCCAGCCGGCTTCCTATTGTCGTCACGCTGGCGGCGATCGTGATGGTGACATCGACGATCCTGCTGGGCTTTTCAGAGTGGCTGCGATACAGGGGGCATCCGGGTATGCAGAAAGGAGCAAGGTGACAGGGTTATCGGTTGAATTGGTCGATCTGAGCAAGACATTTGAGGGAGAACGTGGCGCACCGGATGCGGTGGCGGCGGTACGCAATGTGAACCTGGGAATTCGCACCGGCGAGTTCTTTACCCTGTTGGGACCCAGCGGCTGTGGCAAAACGACGACGCTGCGCCTGATCGGCGGTTTCGAAGTGCCTACCCATGGCCAGGTGGTCATCGAGGGCAAGTTGATGAACGCCGTTCCTCCATACCACCGCCCGGTCAACATTGTCTTTCAAAACTATGCCCTGTTTCCACATTTGAACGTCGAGCAAAACGTCGCCTTTGGGCTGGTGGTCAAAAAAGTGCCTCGCCCCGAGCGCGAGCGGCGTGTCTACGCTGCACTTGAGCTAGTGCAGTTGTCGGGCATGAAAAAACGCAAGCCCACCCAACTCTCGGGCGGCCAACAGCAGCGTGTGGCCCTGGCCCGCGCGTTGGTGAACGAACCGGCTGTACTTTTGCTTGACGAGCCGCTAGGAGCATTGGACCTCAAGCTGAGAAAACAGATGCAGATCGAACTGAAGCATCTTCAGCAGCAGATCGGGATCACCTTTGTCTATGTCACCCACGATCAGGAAGAAGCGCTGACGATGTCGGATCGGATTGCGGTGATGAATGGCGGAGAGATCTTGCAGGTCGATGATCCGGTGACGATTTACGAGCGACCGGCGACGCGGTTCGTGGCCGATTTTATCGGCGAGACGAACTTTTTGCAGGGCCAGGTGATAGACATATCGGAGCAACGCGTTCAGGTGGCCGTCGGAGAGGATAGAGTTTATGCCGAGATGAACGGTACGGCTCTTTCACCCGGGCAGCCGGTGACGCTTGCGGTTCGCCCCGAAAAATTGATCCTGGCACGGCCTGAGGAAGCAAACGGTGTGGCCCTGAACGGCATCGTTCGCGAGACGGTCTATATCGGCACCGACACACGTTTCGTCGTCAATCTGGCATCGGGCGAGCACGTCGTCACCCGGCTGCAGAACGTGGGCGGCAAGGGACTTGGTGAGTTTGCGGTGAACGATCCGGTCAAGGTATTGTGGTCGTACCAAGATGCCCGGGTGCTGACAAGCTGAATGTGCAAGTCTCTGCTCAAGCCTCGGCATTGAAGTGCTGGGCCGATCATGCGAAACCTGCTAAAGGCAGGTTTGTCAACGATACAGAGAGTGCGTTTTGAGGGATGGTTCATTCTACCGAGAAAATAGGGGAACAGTAGGGGCGAGGCAGCGGTGTCGAATTTCCTGAACGAAAGACACGCTATCCAGCCACAGGCAATGATGCGTTTTTGAGCAAATGGCAGTATAATGGTTACCATCACCTGCAGAACAAGGATCGGAGGATTATGTGGTGAGCAAAAAACGCAAGTGGCTGGGCTATGCTGTCGTGGTGACAGGGGTTATTGTGGTCCTCCTGCTCATCTTTGCAGTCAACAGCGAACCGCTGGTGCGGTGGTTTCAACACGAAGAACGGTCGATAACCTGGGAAGATATGCTGGGGATGGGTTTGATCTCGTTATTCATCGTGGCGCTGCTGGCGAGTCACATGACCCTGGTGGTGGTAGCCGCAAGCTCGCTAAAAGAATCCCACACACCAACGGTCAAAAAGCAGGCGGCATGCCCGCAATGCGAATGCAGCATCCAGCGTGATTGGCGGCTATGCCCCTATTGCGGGCACAAACTGGATGTGCCCTTGAATAAATAAGGCGCACAAGGAAAAAAACTTTTTTCATGGCATCCTGGCAGTTCGTCTTTTTACCCAAAAGGACGACCATCCATTAGCGGGTGGGCTATCCCGTTTTCGAGGTGTAAGTAAACCTAAAAACGATGCCAAACAAACAAGGTAGTGAACAATCCGAAACAGCAGCCTTGCCTTCCGGCAGCCCGGCCGGAATCAACTTGATCACACTCCCTTCC
>JAFGJF010000481.1 GCA_016929205.1 Anaerolineae bacterium | reverse complement strand
CGCGGCCGTCGTCTGCATCTCACGCTTTTGCATCACATTCCTTCAAACTATTTTCCCATCTTTGCCTTGAACGCCTTGGTCAGCGCTGGCACGACCTCGAATAGATCGCCGACGATTCCATAATGCGCCACGTCAAAAATCGGCGCTTCGGGATCCTTGTTGATCGCGACGATCACCTTGGAGGTGCGCATCCCCGCCAGGTGCTGGATCGCGCCCGAGATGCCGCAAGCGATGTACAGATCGGGCCGCACGGTGCGCCCCGTCTGGCCAACCTGGTGCATATAGGGAATCCAGCCGGCATCGACCGCCGCGCGCGACGCACCCACTGCGCCGCCAAGCACGTCCGCCAGCTCTTGCAGCGGCGCGTACCCTTCCGGTCCTTTAACCCCCCGCCCCCCGGAGACGATGATCTTGGCATCGGCCAGGTTCACGTCCTGTTCCTCAACCAAAAAGTCGATCACCTTGCTGGCGATCTCGTCCTCACTCAGGATCGCTTTTTCGCGAACCACCTGCCCCTCGCGCGCCGGATCGGCCTCGCGAATTTCGAACACGCGGTGGCGGACGGTTGCCATCTGCGGGCGATGATTGGGGCACAGAATGGTGGCCATAATGTTGCCGCCGAACGCCGGCCGGGTCTGGCGCAGCAGGTGCGTTTCCGGATCGATGTCCAGCGCCGTGCAGTCGGCGGTCAGGCCGGTCAGGAGCCTGGTCGCCACCGTGCCCGCCAGGTCGCGCCCGCGCGAGCTGGCGCCCATGATCAGGATCTCGGGTTTGTACCGTTCAACCAGGTCGACCAGCACAGCCGCATAAGGCGCGGTGCGATAGCGAGCCAGTGAGCCATCCTCGATCAAAAAGACGCGGTCCGCGCCGTAGGCGATCGCGTCCCTGGCCAACGCCTCGACCCCGTCGCCCAGCACGCAGGCGGTCAGCGATACCCCGAGCTGATCTGCCAGTTCGCGTCCTTTGCCCGCCATCTCCCACGAGATCGGGCTGGCCTGGCCCTGGAACTGCTCGACCCAGAACCACACGCCCTCGTACCCTGACAGATCCTGCGGCGCTGCCGCGAGCGACTGCGCGGCGGGCAAATTCAACGCCGCGGTCGGGCATTCGTCGATGCACGCCCCGCAGGCCGTACAATTGTCATTCACGGTCACAATATCTTGATCGTCCAGCGCCAGCGCGCCAAACGCGCAGGCCTCGACACACGCTTCGCAGCCAATGCACAATTCACGATCGATCTCTAACAATGCCATGCTCATACCTCACAGGATCTTTTCGGCCAGCACGCGGTCGGCCAGCGCGCCGGCAGCCTGGGCGACGTCGTCGGCGGGGATCAGATCGCAGCCGCCTTCACGCACCGGCGGAGTAAAGACCTTGATCACCTTGGTCGGCGAACCGATCAGGCCAAAACACTCGGCATCTGCTCCGGTCGTCTCGCACAATTCCTCTGCCGTCCAGGTCGGATAGTCCATCTTGTTGGCCTTGCGGATCCCCATAAAATTGGGAAAACGTGGCTCGTTGATATCCTTGACCACCGTGACCAGGCAGGGCAGCGTCGAGGTCACGACCTCGCGTCCCTCTTCGACCAGCCGCTCGACGGTGATCGTTCGTGCCTCAAAATCGATCTCGCGTATCTTGAACACGTAGGTGAGCTGGCTGATCCCGAGCTGCGTGGCGATGCCCGGCCCAACCTGCCCGGTATCGCCATCGGCCGCCTGCCGCCCGCAGATCACGACGTCATAATCGCCGATCTTGCGAATCGCCTGGGCCAGCGTATAGGCCGTCGCCCACGTGTCGGCCCCGGAAAAAGTCCGATCGGAGAGCAAGATCCCTTCGTCACAGCCCCGCGCCACGGCCTCTTTGAGCACGGCCTCGGCCTGCGGCGGCCCCATAGTCAGCGCTGTGGCCTGACCGCCGTACGCTTCCTTGAGGCGCACCCCTTCCTCGATCGCATACTCGTCAAAGGGGTTGACCACGCTGGGCACCCCCTCCCGGATCAACGTTCCCCGCTCCGGATCGATCTTGACGTCCGTCGTATCCGGCACCTGTTTGATGCAAACAATGGCATGCATACCTGTTTCTTACTCCTTCCGATTAACTTGTGCAAACCGCTCCGCATACGTTTCGTTGGCAAATTCCAGCGTCGTTGTCTCCCAATCAAAGTCGCGAATCCGGACCGTGTTTAGCGCGGCTCTCGTTTCCACACTGCGGAATCCCCAGGCCCAGGCGCGGACAAACATATACAGCAGACCAAACACGATCAAGGCCACGAGCACGCCGAGCAGCACCCCCCACACCCAGCGCCCCAGGTCGCCGATCCGGGTCGTTGTCCACACCCCGATCGTCAAAGCCAGCAGGACGCTGGTCGTTACCGAAAGCCGCTCGAACTGTACCTGTCGAGGCGATTTGGTCTCGCGCAGGGCGATGCAGCCATCGCAAAACGGCATGCTCACTTGACGCACGTGATAACCCTCTTTGAGCATCACGATCTCGACCTGCTGCGTTGACGGCTGCAGACAGTGAACGCAGGCATTGCCCGGAAAAATAGGATGTTCGCCTTGAATCTGTACGACCCGCGACATCAGATCATTTCACCTACATAACACGCGAAACCGTCTCAAGTCTCGGACAATTTCCACTGCCGGGATGAGGGCGGTTGAGAACAAGTTTTGTCTCTAGTTTCGGTAGGGCAAGAATTCCGGACCGAGCAGTTCGCGGGCAATGATCAGGCGTTGGATGTTGATCGATCCCTCGGCGCCGATCGAGTACGAACGCACGCCGCGAATGCCCAT
>JAFGJF010000001.1 GCA_016929205.1 Anaerolineae bacterium | reverse complement strand
TTTTCAAAAAACGCATTTTTGACGCGCTTGCTGCCCCCTGCCTGTTCACCATTCCTTATCCCCGATTTGACAAATTTACAAGATGCTTATGAAAACCCTTTGTATTGTAAATGTGGGTGCAGGATGTTCTTGCCGGTTTTTTGTTTGATCCATACCGCTGTACGGTCTGATTCAAGTTGGACAAAAAAGTCGTTCGAGTCTGTGTTGGACAAGAACGACACGGTAGCCGTCGTACATCATCGTATTGACTACATCATACCACAGTTTTGGCGCTAATTCAAGCCCCGCAGCGTATAGGTTACGTGAATCTTTATTGGTTTGGGGGTAACTGTGCCCGAGGTGAGGACTTGCGCTAGCCCATTGAGAAAGCCATATCTTTGTTTTTTTGCCCCTCCCGACGCATGGTGATATAATCTTGTGCTGTCAAATGATCGACCGCCGAGTTCAGGGCGGGACAACCATTAAAGAGGAGAGTGATGATTGATGGATTATTCTCGGGCTGATCAAGAAAAAATGAAACAAATCCTTGTTTTTGGCGGTAGCGCACATCCAGAGTTAGCTCAAGAACTGTGTGATTATTTGGGCGTTCCATTACAACACTCGGTGACGCGACATTTTAGCAACGATTGTTTATACGTTCATCTGGGACGCAGCGTGCGCGAAAAAGAAGTGTTTATTATTCAGCCCCTTTCCCCTCCGACCAGTGACCATTTGATGGAATTGTTAATGATGATTGACACGGCGCGCAGCGGATCGGCCAAGCGCGTCCACGCCGTCATTCCCTATTTTTCGTATGCCCGGTCGGACAAAAAGGACGAACCGCGTATCTCGATTACCGCCCGCCTGGTAGCCGACCTGCTAGAGACGGCTGGCGTTGACCATGTGGTGACGATGGAGTTGCACTCGCCCCAGGTGCACGGTTTTTTCAGCGTACCCACCGACCACCTGACCGCTCAATCGGTTTTTGTGCAGTATTTCAAACAGCGGGGCGATCTGTCAAACACGGTGGTCGTTTCGCCTGACATTGGGCACGCCAAGCAGGCAAGCAAGTTTGCGCGCGCGCTGGGTGTCTCTTTGGCCGCAGCCAATAAACAGCGCCTGGCTGACGACAGAGTCGCCATCGAGTCAATTATCGGCCATGTTCGAGGCAAAGACGTCATCATCCAAGATGACGAAATCGCCACGGCGGGGTCTTCGGTGGAACTGCTCAGCCGGCTTCGTCAGGAAAACGTGGGGCGGGTAACATTAGCCTGTACGCACGGCGTATTCAGCGGGCCGGCAATCGAGCGATTGAGCGCCTTTCCCGAGATCGACGAGATCGTGACCACGGATACGGTGCCCATCCCGCCAGAGAAGCGGCTCCCTAATATGAGAGTTCTTTCAGTGGCTCCGATCTTTGGGCAGACCATTCGCTGCAACACGCTGGGACACTCGGTTGGCGAATTGTTTGCCTTTTGGCTGGAAGAGGGCCAGATCGAGCAAGCGTGGTAAGGGTTCAGATGGCTGGTAGAAGCTTCTAGTTGTTGGTAAAGGTGATGAGCAGGGTATCGTCTTGATAACGTGCCTTTTGTGCAGTGAACGCGGACAGAGTGTGCGACAGGGCGATGACCCGTTTGTGATTGCCGATGTGGACGATCAACTCATCGGCACTGGAACGAGTCAGTTGGACATCTGCGCTTTTGACAAAAGGCAGTGGGATGTGCAGGATGTATCCATCGTCCGTCCTGGTGATCTTGGGTTCCTGACCAACATAGAGTACGTCCGCGGGATCGCGGTCGGCAAACAGCGCCTGTCCCATCCGGCGCAGCATGTCCAATCCGACGACTTCACGATCAAAGTAGGGCACCTGTAGAATGGGCAGTGGGGCAAAAGAGTCGTGCACCATCTGCTGGTAACGTTCCTGGATGGATACCCATTCGCCCAAGTAGGTGTCTTGCATCTGTGCCGGCAGAATGCGGTTGCAAATGATGGCGTCGGTTGGATAGCCATAGAGGTTGAGGTAGGTATAAGCGCGCTGTGCCTCTTTGATGACCATCTTGGCCGGATTCAAGACCAGCCGTACCGAAGCGTGCTCGCGGTCGGTCAGCAGCGCTTGCATGCGGTCGAGATGGGTGATCAACTGTTCGATCGCGTCAAAAACCTGCTCGTCGGGGATAGGCAGATCGGTGATGGCACGAAGCAGCGGCTTGCCGAGCGCCAGGGCTTTTTTCTCCAAGGGAAATATTTTTTGCAGGTACCAGCGCCCGATTTCGGGGATGGTGAGCAGTTGCAGCGTCGCGCCGGTTGGTGCGCAGTCCATCACAATCACGTCGTACGCGCCGCTGTCGTAAAGGTGGACGATTTCGAGCAGGCTGGCCAGTTCTTCCATACCGGGTAACACGGTCAGCTCTTCGGAAATGATCTCCGCCAGTCCCTGCCAGGCAAAGACAGATGCCATATAGGTTTGCACATCTCCCCAATGCTTGTCCATTTGATACAGGACATCGATCTCTTGGCCGTGCAGGTTGGCGGCGATCGGCGTCGGTTCTGGCTCCAGGGGCATATCGAACGAATCGGCCAGGCTGTGGGCTGAGTCGGTGCTGACGACGATGGTCCGGTAGCCGAGCTCGGCGCAGCGCAGTGCTGTCGCCGCCGAGACGCTGGTTTTTCCGACGCCACCTTTGCCGGTGTATAGTAAAATGCGCATGCAGTCTCCCATATCGTTGATCGTATCCAGAAAACGGATAGCGATTATACACTTTTCTTGTGAGCAGGTCAATCGATGGCCATACGGATTTACTTAGAGTCGCTGGGCTGCAAGTTGAATCAAGCCGAATGTGATACGCTGGCCTACCAGTTTTCGCAGTCCGGCTATGCGGTGGTCGATTGCGCGCAAGATGCCGACGTGTGCGTGTTCAATAGCTGCGCGGTGACGAATGCCGCGGCGGGCAAGTCGCGGCGGCGGGTGCATACCCTGCGGCGGCTAAATCCGGTGCTGCGTTTTGTTGTCACGGGGTGTTATGCCGGGATCGGTGATGGCGATCTGGACGCTGACCTGATCGTGCCCAACAACAGCAAGGCCGATTTGCTCTCTTTGCTTGAGGCCCGGTTGCAGGAATGGGGCTTGCCAGCCCCTGCGAGCGGGGGGGCGGCAGGGTCAACGGCGGGACGGCCGATGCGCACCCGTCCATTGGTCAAGATCCAGGATGGGTGCGACAATGCGTGCACGTATTGCATCGTGCACGTGCTGCGGGGCAAGCAGCGCAGCCGCCCGCAAGGCGAGATCCTGGCCGAAATCGCGGCTTTGGCCGGAGAGGGCTATCACGAAGTCGTGCTGACCGGCGTGCACGTGGGATCGTACGGGCAGGACAGCGGCGACAGTTTGACCGGGCTGGTGCGCGCCATCCTGGCTCAAAGGCCCGCGCCTGGGCGGCTGCGCTTGTCGTCGATCGAGCCGTGGGACATCACTGCCGATTTTTTCAGCTTGTGGCAAGATCCACGCCTGTGCCGGCACCTTCATTTACCGCTGCAAAGCGGGTGTGATGCCACGCTGCGGCGGATGAATCGCAAATACACGGCGGCCCAGTTTGCCGATCTGATCGTCGGGGCGCGCGAGGCGATCCCCGGCCTGGCGGTGACGACCGATCTGATCGTCGGCTTTCCGGGCGAGACGGAGGCCGAATTTGAGGAGAGTGCGACCTTTGTCGAACGGATGGCGTTTGCCCGCGCGCACGTCTTTTCCTATTCCGCCCGGCTCGGCACGCCGGCGGCGACGATGCCCGATCAAATCCTGCCCCCGATCAGGACGGCGCGGGCGCAGCGACTCAAAGCCATAGCCAGACAAAGCAGTGTTGCTTTTCGGCAGCAGTTTGTAGGCCAGGTGCTGTCTGTGCTGTGGGAAAGGCGACGTGTCGAGGAACGGTGGTCGGGACTGACCGATAACTATATTCGCGTCCGCGTCCAGTCCGACGAAGAGTTGGCCCGTACATGCCGGTATACGCGGCTGGTTGGCCTGGAGGAGGGTGGGATGAGCGGTGAACTCGTTCCCGGCCATCCTGTCGAGGAATACGGAGCGCACCGTGAAGGCAGAGAGGAACGCCGAGAACACCGAGCGTACTGAGGGGGCAGTGAGGATGTGACGATGGATAATAATGTGAAACGGATCGATCTACACACGCATACGTTTTTCAGCGATGGCGTGCTGCTGCCCAGCGAGCATCTGAGACGGGCGGTGGTTCATGGATGCGGCGCGGTCGCGATCACCGACCACGCCGATTCGTCCAACTTGGCGGATCTGCTGCACAGGCTGTGGCGCTTTGCCCGGCAGCAGGCTGACGACTTTCCTTTGCTCTTTCTGCCCGGCGTCGAGCTGACTCACGTTGCGCCGTGCAGCGTGGCCCCACTGGCGCGGCAGGCCAAAGCGCTGGGAGCGCTGGTCGTCGTGCACGGCGAGACGATCGTCGAGCCGGTCGCACCCGGCACCAACGCCGCCGCTGCAGCCTGCCCGGATGTGGATATCCTGGCCCATCCGGGCATGATCACGATTGACGAGGCGCGTATGGCAGCGGCAAACGGCGTCTATCTCGAGATCACGTCGCGGGGTGGGCACAGCCTGTCGAATGGGCACGTGGCTCGGGTGGCGCGCGAGGCCGGGGCCAAATTGGTGGTGAATACAGACGCCCATAAACCTGGCGATATGATCGATCAGACGATGGCCCGGCTCGTCGCCGCCGCG
>JAFGJF010000480.1 GCA_016929205.1 Anaerolineae bacterium | reverse complement strand
GTCGTTTCGGCCTTGCGTGTAATCGCCTCGCGATATGGCACCTTGGGCACCGAGGTAATGACTTCAACGCCAAACTTGCGCGTAAGCCGCTGGCAGCCAATGGCGATGTGCGTATCGCCCATACCGCTCAGAATAGTCTGGCGCGTACTGCCTACTGTATGCCACTCGAACGTCGGATCTTCTTCCACCAGGCGGGACAGAGCCGTTCCCATTTTGGCCGAGTCGGCCTTGGTCTTGGGCGAGACGGCGACCGAATAAATCGGATCAGGAAATCGAGGCCCCTGTAATTTCAGCGGATGCCCTTTGTCACACAACGTATGCCCTGTCTCGGTGTTGGACAGTTTGGTCACAACGCCGATATCGCCGGCGACCACGTGAGCGACAGGAATCTGTTCCTTGCCACGTGGAATGCCAAGTTGGCCAAGACGTTCTTCCTCTCTTGAATCGACGTTATGCACCCGGGAATCAGAGTCAAGCTGCCCGCTATAAACACGAAAATAGCTCAACTTGCCGTAGGGATCGACCGTGGACTTGAAAACCAATGCCGAAAGCGGTGCTGCCAGGTTGGCCTCGAGTTCCTCTTCTTCGCCGGTTGAGGGATTGACTGCCACCGTTATCGCTGCTGGCGCAGGCAAATAGTTGACACACGCATCCAATACAGCGCGAATGCCGATGCCGCTCACACCCGCACCACAAAGCACCGGCACCGTGGTTCCAGCCGAGACACTTGCTTTCAGGCCCTCGATCACCTCGCTCTCGGACAGTTCTTCGCCATCCAGGTATTTCATGATCAATTCGTCGTTGCTCTCGGCAGCCGCTTCAACCAACTGCATCCGCGCTTCCTCTACCTGATCGGCCATATCGTCGGGAATATTCGCCGCTTTGCCCTCTTCGCCCAAAAACGCCTTCATTTTCACCACATCGACGACACCCTTAAAATCGCTCTGGTTGCCAATGGGCAACAACAGGGGCACAAAATTGGCGTCAAACTGTTCGTTCAAGGAATTCAATGCGCGGTCAAAGCTGGCATTCTCACGGTCCATCTTGTTGACCACAACCATCCGTGGCAGATTATAGTCATCCGCATATTCCCACGTTAACTCTGTGCCAACCTCAACGCCGGAAACGGGATCGACCAGAAACAAGGCTCCATCGGCAATGCAAACGGCCTGTTTAACCTCGCCGACAAAATCGAACGTACCTGGCGTGTCCAGAATGTTTAGTTTGTACCCGTTCCACTCTATCGCAACGACCGCCATGCTCAAAGAAATCTGGCGTTCGATCTCTTCCTCGTCAAAATCAGCAACGGTGTTACCGCTTTCTACGCGCCCCATGCGACTAATCGCACCCGAGGCAAACACCATCGCTTCGGCGAACGACGTCTTGCCGGCACTACCATGCGATAACAAGACAACGTTGCGCAATTGTTCCGTTTTATAGTCCTTCACAAATTCCTCCTGGCTCTCTCCAGAGGTACGCCCTCTGATCTCCTTTTCCTTATTGTATTCAGATTGTCCGATATGTCAAAAGATGAGAACTAGCAACAGGTTGGATGCTCTTTTGCTCACGTAAAAGTCATGCTATAATCGTGCCGAGCAAGCCGACCTGCCACAATCGGGTTGGTTGACGCGAATCCTGAGGAGATCGAGATGCCACACAGCCGATATGTGTCTTTGCGCAGCAAACAATGGCTCTGGGCACTGCTGGCAGTGCTGTTACCAGCCGTCCTTTACGCAAACACGCTCGCCCCTTCGATCGTCATCGGCGACAGCGCCGAATTTCAGACCGAGGCCTGGCGCTTGGGCGTCGCCCACCCGACCGGTTATCCGCTGTACCTCCTGCTGGGGCGCATATTCGCCTTTGTCTTTGCCCTGGGCGATGCCGCGCTGCGCCTAAACCTTTTTTCGGCGGTCTGTGCCTTGGCCACGCTGTGGCTGTTCTTTGATCTCGTGAATAGGCTGACCCATCATCCGTTTGTTGCCGTGACCGGAACGTGGCTGGCTGCGGTTGGCCCGGCATTTTGGTCGCAGGCAATCATAGCCGAGGTGTACGCCTTGCACGCGCTGCTGGTTCTGGCCACACTCAACACTCTGCTGCGCTGGCAACAGACTCGCGATGAACGCTGGATTGTCTTGACCGGATTGGCAATCGGCCTGGGTTTGGCCCACCATCGCACGATCGTCCTGTTGCTCCCTGCCGCAGGATTATACATCTGGCTGAGTGGCAAACCATACCCGATGCGCCACACCTTGCTCAAGGCCGCCGTTGCCCTGATCCTGCCCGTTTTACTCTACGCTTATGTCCCGCTGCGCTGGCCGGTTGTCTACCATCGCTGGCCACGCTGGAGCGAACTGGTCGATTTTCTGCTCGCGCGCGGCTACAGTTATGCCCTCCAGTTTTCGCTGCTGCGCGACGCAGCACGCTGGCGAGCCGTGGGCGAACTGGCATTGCACCAATTGACATGGGCGGGATTAGGACTGGTCGGTGCCGGCGTGCTGGCAATGGCCCGCAAATTCCGCCGCGAACTGGTCCTGCTTGGTTTGACCTTGATCACGTTCCTCGTGTTTGGCACCAGCTACCAGGTGCCCGACGTGGCCGTCTTTTTTATCCCGGCCTGGTTGACGTTGGCGCTCTTGGCAGCCATGGGCGTCGACGCGCTGGCCGATCTGATCGCGCAATCGATCAAAGCGATCAAGCCAGGCACAGATATCCCTTGGTCCGTGACTATCACAACCCTGTTGCCTATCGGGATCGCCATCGCCTTAATAACCGGCAACCTGCCCACGCTGGATCGCGGCGACGACCTGGCCGCTCGCGCCATCGCCGAACAAGCATTGGCCCATCCCCCACAAAAAAATGCCTTGATCGTCTGCGACTTTGAACGCCTGTCCGCGCTGCGCTACACCTTTGGCGTTCAGGCACCCGATCTCAACGTCGAGGCAAATATGCCCGATACGGAAGAGATGGCCTACCACTTGATCGAACAGGCCCTGTCTCAGGGACGGCCGGTTTACCTGGCCCGCCCCCTGCCCGGCGTGGCCGAACGGTACCGTTTGACCTCACACGGGCCGTTGGTCAGAATCAGTACCGAGCCCGAGGATACTTTGCCCGACAGCGTCGCGATCCAACCGCGAGAGATAACCTTTGCCGATCAAAGCGGCGACGTCGTTGCCTTGATCGGTCACGACGCACCAGCGCTGGCTATCAAACGGGGTGAGACATTCGCTCTCACATTGTACTGGCAGGCGCTGTTCGCCCCAGAACACTCCCCCCCTCCATACCAGGTTCATTTATATCTCGCCGATGGCGACGGCAACATGATCTCGCATGGCCCGCAGCACCACCCGGTAGACGGCTTTTATCCGATCAACGCCTGGCAGCCGGGCCAGGTCGTGGCCGACTATACCCTCTTTCACGTCGGAGCCGAGGTGCCGCCGGGCGAATACCGGCTGGAAGCAGCGTGGACCCTGCCCTTTAGT
>JAFGJF010000479.1 GCA_016929205.1 Anaerolineae bacterium | reverse complement strand
GATCCGGGGCAGATCGAGCAGGTGGTGATGAACCTGGCCGTCAACGCCCGCGACGCGATCGACGAGAGAATCAAATCACAAACCGCTCCCTTTGTCGCCGGGCTGACGATCGAGACGGCAAACGTCGAGTTAGACAAGGCATATGCCCACAACCATGTCGAGGTTGTCCCCGGACATTACGTGATGCTGGCGGTGAGCGACAACGGGATCGGCATGGACGAAGAGACGATGTCGCATCTCTTCGAGCCTTTTTTCACGACCAAGGAACAGGGTCGGGGCACAGGCCTGGGCCTGGCCACGGTGTACGGCATTGTCAAGCAAAACGGTGGATATGTGTTTCCGTACAGCGAGCCGGGGGTAGGAACGACATTCAAGGTGTATCTGCCCCGCATTGAGGCGGAGGCGAGCGCTGAGACACAGACCAGGACAACGGCCACGGTAGCGAGCGGCAGTGAAACGATCTTGCTGGTCGAGGACGAAGAGGCGGTGCGCGCGTTGGCCCGGCGTGTCCTGGTAGGGCGCGGCTATCGTATCCTGGAAGCGGCGAATGCCGACGCTGCACTGAGCCTGTGCGAACAGCACACTGGTCCGATTCATCTCATCCTGACCGATGTGGTGGTACCCGGTTTGTTACGCAGCACAGAGTTGATCGACAGGATCGTGGCGACCAGACCCAAGATCAAGGTGATCTATATGTCCGGCTATACCGACGACGTCATTGCCCATCACGGCGTGCTGGATTCCGGCATTCAGTTCGTGCAAAAGCCGTTCACGCCGAATGCGCTGGCGCTCAAGGTTCGCGAGGTGCTGGATATCGCTCGATGACTCGAGAGGTACCGCACGGCCCCGGCTATTTCGCCCAGAAACGGGAGTGGCCGATGTGTTTGAGCTTGGACACGCTCTTTCCTTCGTCGTCTTCGACAAGCGTGGCTGAGTCCTCCCACCCACACTTCCTTCATCTATCTGTCCGCCCTCAACACTGGGTCTCTGTAATTGTTCATATGCTTTGCATCCTTTTGCCGTTTCGCTTGCCACAACGGCGATCGAACCATTTGACCGAACGGCGAAAATCAGCGACAATACCAGTAGACATGCTACCAGCTTTATCTTTCACCCCCAGTGAGATGATGACTTGGCTGATAGTATGTCAGCAAATATCTCAATTGTTCAGGAGCACTACCGTTTAGTGAATGTGGTGTGGTTTTCGGTTTGAATGTTTAGCGAGGAAATGATGCAAGACATATATCTGACACCTGCTTCGATTAGCTATTTAACCCAGTCCATCCTGGCGCTGGTCATTACGGGCTACTTTGCTTACCGGACCTGGTCCACACCGCGTGTGACTCGTCAGTCGCACACTGTCCTCCTGATCGGTTTTTTCACGTCCATCACCCTGTTCAGCCTGTTACTCTTTTTGGAGGCGTCACTGCCACGAGGCGAGGACCTTTATGCCATCTTTTTCCAAAACACTATCTTGGGAGGAGGCCTGGTTTTGCTGCTGCAATTTGCTTACCGTTTCCCGACCCTATCTCCTCGCAAAAAATGGGAGGCGCGTCTGGTTCTCGGTTTGAGCATTGCGTATGTCCTGTGGGAGTTCCAGTTTGCCGTTCACCGCTTTCAACTGCTGGGCGCAGGGCAGGTGATCTGGCGGCCAGAGTACGCTGACTATCCGTTGGCGATCGGCCTTTTGTGGGTACCAGTGACGTTTGCGCGCCAGGCAATGGTTTCGTCAGACCCTTTGGGGCCCGCTAGCCTGGCACGTCTGCGTTACGTGTGGCACCCCCAAGGGCACAATGCACGTGCGGCGCGCGCCCTGGCACTGGTTTATCTGATCCCCTTTGGATTGAGCCTGATCAACCTCCTGACCGGTTTTTACGTTTTTTCGAGGACATTGTATCACGTGAGCATGTCGCTGGGGATTTTGATTGCGCTGGTCACCTTTGCCGTCGTGTACCTCGATCATCTCCCAGAAACGACTTCGTTCATTGTCAAGCTGGATGGGGTAATGCTTGTGGCTTTGTTGGCCGTGTTGGGGACGATAGGCTGGGTGATTGCGCCCATCTATGCAGCGCAGTATTGCCCCGTCTTGCCTGACCAGCGCACCATACGCTTTATGCCGAATGTCCACGGCGGCTATGTTGTGACGGAGGTTCCTTTTCACTTTGAACGCGAGTTAGGCACGGATCTAGAGTTGACGGATACGTATGAGCGCTGGGCCGTGGGCCTGGATCTGGATTTTGTCTTTCCCTTTTACGGGCGAACGTACCAAAAGATTTACGTGTCCAACGACGGCGTCATCAGCCTGGGGCAAAATGTGCGGTACACTTATCTGCACTATCGTTACGGCGGAGGCGCGCCGATCATTTTTCCCTTGTTTCTCGACCTGTCCCCGATACCCGGCTCGGGCGGGGTGTTTGTCCGGCAAGACGCCGGGCGTCTGATCGTGACCTGGGACCGCATCCCCGCGTTTTACCGGCCAGAGGCTGTCTTTACTTTCCAACTGATCCTCTATCCCGACGGTGTTTTTGAAATCGCCTACGATGACTTGCCGGAGCACGTGCCCTTTAGGCCGAATGACGAGCCTGGAGCAAGCCCGTGGGTCGTAGGCATCGTGCCGGGTGTCCCTTCGACAAGCGCAGGAGAGAGCCCTGGGCAGCGGCCACAGGAAGTTGATTTTACCGCCTTGCCCCTGGAGAGTGATGCACGTGGCATCGTGCAGGACTATCAACTTGGCTTCCGCCGTCATCTCCAACAGTTACTTGTTTCGCTTGCCTACCTGATTATTGGGAGCAGCGTGCTCGTCGTGGCAGGATTTCCTATCTTGCTCAACGCAAACCTGGTCAGACCGCTCGACGCACTTTTAAAGGGCGTGCAGCAAATGAACGCAGGGCGCTATGATGTGAGCGTCCATATTCAATACCCGGACGAGATCGGTTTCCTCACCCAATCTTTTAACAAAATGTCGGCGGAATTGAGTGAACTCATCCACAACCTGGAAGCGCGCGTGACCAAGCGCACACAGGACCTTGAGGCTGCTCGCCTGGAGGCGGAGCGCGCCAATCTGGCCAAGAGCGTCTTTCTGGCCAACATGAGTCACGAACTGCGCACGCCCCTCAACGCCGTCCTGGGTTTTTCGGAACTGATGACGCGCGATCCTAGCCTCACGCACGATCAACAAGAGAACCTGGCCATCATTGGTCGCAGCGGAGAGCATCTGTTGGGTCTCATCAACGATGTGCTGGAATTGTCCAAGATCGAAGCCGGGCGCGTGAAACTCGAACCGGAAAGCTTTGACCTGCACCGGATGCTCCTGGGGCTGGGCGAAATGTTCAGTCTGCGTGCTGAAGAGAAGGGCTTGACCCTGGTGTTTGATTTTGAGCCTGATGTTCCCCAGCGCATCCGCGCGGACCAGAACAAGCTGCGGCAGGTGTTGATTAACCTGTTGGGGAATGCGATCAAGTTTACGCATCGGGGGGGGATTACGTTGCGCGTGGCTTTTTCTCCCCTTTTTCCTCCTCCAACGGGAGAGAGTGAGGGGCCAAAGTTGCACTTTGAGATTCAGGATACGGGCGTCGGCATCGCACCGGAAGAATTGGACAAGGTTTTCGATGCTTTTGTCCAGACGAGCAGCGGGCAACAATCAAAACAGGGCACAGGGTTGGGAATACCAATCAGCCAAAAGTTTGTGCAGATGATGGGCGGTGACCTGACCGTAAGCAGCACAGTGGGAAAGGGGACAACGTTCAAGTTCGACGTGTCCGTTGAGGTCGTGGACGTTGCTCAGGTCCAGGACGCACAGACGACGCGCCGCGTGGTTGGCCTGGAGCCGGGACAACATGCCGTTGATGGCGGCCCCTATCGCCTGTTGATCGTCGAGGATGTGGAAGCAAATAGCAAGCTGTTGGTAGGGCTGCTACAGCCGCTGGGCTTTGAGGTACGAGAGGCGTCCGATGGGCAACAGGCGATCGCTGTTTGGCAAGAATGGAAACCGCACTTGATCTGGATGGATATACGGATACCGGTGATGGATGGACGTGAGGTGATCCGTCGCATCAAGGCTACGCCCCAAGGCCAGGATACGATCATTGTGGCCTTGACAGCCAATGTATTTGAAGAGGAACGCGAGAGAGTATTGGCGGAAGGCTGCGACGATTTTGTGCGTAAGCCGTTTCGCGAAACCGTTATCCTGGAGGTGCTGACCAAGCATCTTGGTGTGCGATTTATCTACCAAGACATTGAGAGTCAAAGGGAGCATGTACCGGTCGTGCAAACGGACGTCGAGGTGTCGAGTCTTGCCGGGATGCCGCCAGAGTGGCTAGCTGATCTACATCAGGCCACTGTAGAGGGTGATTTGACGCGAATGGAAAGCCTGATTATGCAAATTCAGGAGCAGCATCCAAGCATAGCCAGCACACTGATGAAAATGGCCCACAACTTTGAGCACGATGCAATTTTAGCGCTGATCGGAAATTGACCAGTCCCCCTGTCAAGCAGGGAGCAAATTCGCTGGGCAAAAGCAAAGGCCATGTTAACCACCTCTGCATCCGACCGGGCTGTCGATGCGCTTTTCGACTGATCGGTTGTCCCACTTATTATGGCACAGAGGGTTTGTCACGAACTCCGAAACGGGGCAGTTGGAGATCTATGGCGTCTCACCGGCGATCTGATGCAGCAGCGGGGACGCATCCACCATCCCGTCCAAGTTGGTGTACGGCATACGTGTCACAGCATAGAATCACTCAAGGTATGTGAGCAATGCGGATCGTATGTGCCCGGTCGTTTCGAGCCTCCTGCAAAAGAGAGCGAGCGGTATCGTACACTTGGCGGGGATGAATGGCCCGGTTGTTTTGGACAATGACGATGGCCATAGAGAGGCGCGGAAATATCTCTTGCGTGGGAGCGCTCCCTCCCCATTCACGCATCGCAGCGTCAAAGGATTCGATCACCAGATCGGCCAACGGCTCGGCATGCTCTGGAGTGGTCAACAGTATAAAGTGATCTGCCCCGGTATGTCCGACGAAATCGCCCTGGTTTGCATCTCGGATGTGACTCTGCAGTATCCGTGCCAGCTTCCAGAGGATACGATCGCCTTCCTGAAAACCAGCATATTGGCAGAACGTGCTCAAGTCCTTGAGGTCCAGATAGCAGGCCGCCAGGGCCAGGCCCGCTTCCAGGTGCGAACGCAGTACGTACTCGGCCGATATGCTGCCCGGAAGATCGGCCAGCCAACTTTTGGTGTGAGCGTCGATGCGTCGTTTGAGCAGCATTTTGATCCGTCCTTCAATGCCGTGCATCGGTTCACCCTTGGTCACAAAGTCGTCTGCCCCCATATCACTGGCTTTTTGCCGGGCGGCAGTGCCTGTCATTGCAGTCAAGATGATGATCGGTAGATCTGCCGTACGAGGCGCGGCACGCAGCCGGGCACACACTTCGTAGCCGTTGAGTTTGGGCATCATGATGTCCAGGAGAACGATGTCGGGTGATTCGTGGAACGCTTTGTCCAACGCTTCTTGGCCGTTCTGGGCAACGATAACCTGGTAGTGGTTGTCGCGCAACAGTTTGTCGTATAATTTGATGACGATCGGATCGTCATCGACGAGCAAGACCTTGAACATCTCGTAGGCCATCAGCTTCCCGCTTTCGTTCCAGTGGCAGAAGACGTGTTCCGCCAGGAATAACAAAAATGGAGACGATCTGTCCGAGTTTCGTTGTGAACCTAGTCCGTATGTTTCGTTGTGAAATCAACTATCGGGCATAACCAGACGGTAGCCCACTCCCCGTACATTTTCGATGCAGCTTGTTTCGGGGCTGTCGTAACCCAACTTGCGGCGCAGGGACAGAACAAGTGGGCGCAAAAGCGATCCGGCCTCAACATAATCCGTGTCCAGATCGTGAGTAGCGCGGATCAATTCCTGTGGCGAGACCACATTGCCGGCTCTTTGCGCCAGTTGTTCCAGTAAAGTAAACTCGCGGGCAGACAGTAGTATTGTTTGCTCGCCCACCCACACACGATGTTGCGCCGGATCGATGCATAACCTGCCTATGCAGATGGTAGTTTCTCGAGACGCCGCCGGCTTGATCTGGGCCATAGTGGCTGCCAGTTGTTGTGCACGGCGCAATTTGCCTTCCACCGCTGCCAGCAGATCTTCGGGTTCGACCGGCTTGGTCAGATAATCGTCTACGCCCAGTTGTTTGCCGTAGCGAATGTCGCTGTCCATGGTGCGCGCAGTCAAAAAGACAAAGGGGATCATACCCCAAGCCGGATTTTGTCGCACGCGTTCGTACAGTTGGTAGCCATTCATCTGTGGCATGGCAATGTCGGCCAGGATCAGGTCGATCGATTCTGACTGCAGCACCGCCAGTGCCTCAACGCCGTTGCTGGCGGTCAGCACACGATGTCCTACCGATTCGAGTGTCATGGTGATATAGTCATCCATTCCTGCATCCATGTAGCGCTCGCGATCGCCTTTCATGGCGTGCGCGGTCATGCCGATGATCTGGGGGCACTCATCCTTTGGCCAGCGTTCGCAGATCCGGCGCGTAGCTTGTTCGCCGTCCATCTCGGGCATCTGCACGTCCATCAAGACGACATCGTAGCGTTGGCGTTCCAGCGCCTCCAATACCTCATACCCATTGGCGGCGGCATCGGCACGATACCCGAGCCGCTCCAGGATGCGCAAAGCCACCCTTTGATTGATGAGATTGTCTTCGGCCAGCAAGATGCGCAGCGGATGGCGGTCCCCCATTTCGGTGTCGAATTGGGGCTCTGTCGATCGTTTCCCAACCTGGATTGTGCGCCCCGAAAAGACGCCGGTCAGCACATTGTACAACTGGGAGGGTTTGATCGGTTTGGTGAGATACCCGGCATACGTCATCGTCTCGCCTTCGATCTCACGCTGTCCCAGCGACGTCAAAACCACGATCGGCAGCTCATGTTCGGATCGATGTTTGTGAATCTCCATAGACAGTGTGGCCCCATCCATTTCCGGCATCTGCATATCCAACAGGGCAATGTCGAAGGGTTGTCCCTGCCTGATGCAATCCAGCGCCAAAGGACCGGATGCGACGGCCTGCGGCTTCATACCCCACACTGCCACCTGGTGGGATAAAATCTGGCGGTTTGTCGTGTTGTCGTCGACGATGAGGACGCGCTTGCCATCCAACTGGGGCTGCGAATCGGTCGGGTAGCGCTTTTTCTGCGCCGGTGCTGCCTGGGCAACGATGGTAAAATAAAAAATAGACCCGGCATGGATCTGGCTCTCAACCCACATGGTCCCGCCCATCATCACGCAGAGCCGCTTGCTGATTGCCAGGCCCAGGCCGGTTCCGCCATGCTTGCGCGTGGTTGACGCGTCGACCTGGCTGAACGATTTGAACAATCTCTCTATGTGATCCGGGGAAATGCCGATGCCGGTGTCGCGAACAGAGAACTCGAGCTCGTATTGTTTGCCATCGCTGTTTTGGACCGCCACAGAGACCACAACTTCACCTCGATCGGTGAATTTGACCCCGTTGCTGATCAGGTTGACCAGGATCTGCCGGACGCGCGTGACGTCGCCAACGATGGTGTGGGGCACAGCCTCGTGAATGATGTATGCCAGATCGATGCCTTTGTCCGAGGCGCTTGTGGCCAGGAGATCCAACGCTTCTTCGACGCAGTCGCGCACGTCAAAGGGCTCAAACTCCAGTTCCAGTTTGCCGGCTTTGATCTTGGAGAAATCGAGGATATCATTGATCAAGGCCAGCAGCGCATCGCCGCTGGCGCGCACCGTCTCGGCAAAATCGTGTTGGTCGGCGTTGAGCGGCGTGTCCAGCAGCAGCCCGGTCATACCGATGATGGCGTTGAGCGGGGTGCGGATCTCGTGGCTCATGTTGGCCAGAAACTCGCTTTTGAGCCTGTCGAGATCTTGTAATTGGACATTCGCCTGGCCGGCGCGCGCCGATTGAAACCAGGCACGATCGCGATAATCTGTCAGATCTGCGCCATCACTGCGCGCGACGTTGACGCCGTCGAGATCGGTCGT
>JAFGJF010000478.1 GCA_016929205.1 Anaerolineae bacterium | reverse complement strand
GACAGGTCAGCCCAGGCCGGAGCGGTGATCACATAACACACGTTTTCTGCCGCCTCGCCGGCGATCTGCGGCAACTGCATGCGTGCCAGCGATGGTCCACCCCAAAATGGGGCATCGATGCCAATGGCTCGCATCTCGATCACCAACGATGCCGCCGAGAGCACGTCCCCATCGTACAGATACAGGTCCGGCGGGCGCACTCGTGACTTGTCCAATCGCCACAGCAGTTCCTTTTCTTCCCATGGCGCATCGATTGCCCACGAGATGGACAAACCCAGCGCCTCACCCAGCGGCCCCGTTCGCGCACGCAACAACACCGGATACGCATCCCTCGGCATCGCTGCCAGTAAAGCCTGTGCCATCGTGCTGCCATCGGCAGCGAGGCAAAACAAGCCATCGCTGCGCTCGTGCCGGGAGCAAAGAGCTGGACTGACAATCGGCACGCCCAATTCACCATAGATCGGAGCTGCGGCAGCGAGTACGGTTTCCGAAAACGGCCCAATCACGCCCATTACGTCGTCATCGATGGCAAACTTGCGCGCCTGAACCACAGACGTTTCAGGATCATCGTCGTCGTTGAGTGCGACCAGTTCGACCATATATCCTGCCACGCCGCCAGCCTCATTGCGCTGCTGCACCGCCCACTTGACGGCATACAGCACCTCATATCCCAACGCCCGGTACCGGCCTTCAAAAGGAGCAACCAGACCGATCTTGATCACCGGCTTTGTGCGCGTGACAAGCCCACAACTGCTCAACAACACACACAACGCCCATACCCAGATCGTCTTTCGCTGCTTCATACACCCCCTCAGTTGATGCTTTCCCGCGTCCATTGCAGCGGATCGACCTGCACGCCCATAACACGCATCTCCCAATGCAGGTGCGCCCCCGTCGAGAGGCCTGTATTGCCAACCCATCCCAATACATCTCCTCTTGCGACCTCTTGACCGGCAACAACATTCACCTGCGACAGATGCCAATAGCCGCTCATCACCCCACGTCCATGGTCGACGATCACCACATTGCCACGCACCTGGAGCGCCTCTGCTAGCACCACGCGTCCCGCTGCCGGGCAATTCACCGGTGTATCTTCAGGAGCAGCGTAATCAACCCCTCCGTGAAAACCGCTGGCCGGGCCTGCATTATACGAGCGCCGCGTGCCAAAAGGCGTTGTGATCGATCGCTCCCCGGATAGCGGCAAGCCAAATGTGCCTTGCCACCTCTGGGGAAGCGTCGCCTGGGTCGTAATCTCCCATACCCTTTGCGCCTCCTGTTCCACCAACAGAGGATCGAGTAGCTCGGCCTTTTCGCCAGTAAAAGTCAAATACTGCAAACCGAAACTCCCCTCGACAACCTGCAGCATACTGCGCACCGTAACCTCCTGACCATCCTGAACCGCCTTCAGAGCCAGAGGATACGGGCCTGACGTCGCCATGGCATAGATGCCAATCAGTGTGCGATAGTGCCCGCTCTCGCCGACAAACAGCAGGGGATACTCTCCATAGCTGCCATCCAGCGACGCCTCACCTTCCGTTTCTACGATCACTTGCACGGTCTGCCCTTGGACGGCAACGGCAGGGATGATCTCAACGGACAAAAAGGGAAGAGGCAAACTTGCCGAGGCTGTTCCGGCAACACCTTCTCCCGTTGGAATGAGAAGCCGTTGACCAACATAGACAACGTTGGGATTGACAATGTTGTTAGCCTGGGCAATCGCCCACACTGTCGTGTTGTAACGGGCTGCAATCTGGGCCATTGTATCGCCGGGCCGGATCACATAGACCTGGCTGGCCGGAGGCTGACGCTGCATACCACTTGCCTTGGTCGGTATAAGCAGAGCTTGACCGACATAGATCAAATTTGGGTTGGCCAAGTGATTCAACTGAGCGATCTGTTCGGCCATCGTACTGTGCTGGCGAGCAATAAGCGATAACGTATCGCCCGGCTGCACACGATAGGTGGTTGTCGCTTCCACGCCAGATGGGGCCAGGGGAATAACGAGCTGCTGCCCAACCTCGATCCGGTCTGGATCGACCAGGCTGTTAGCCGCCACGATCGCGTCAACCGTCAGACCATACTGCTGGGCAATGCCGAACAACGTCTCGCCAGCCTGTACAACGTGGACAGTTTGTTCATCCTGAAATGGCGGAGCTGCGATAGCAGCAATGAACAAACTTGACCACAACAATACTGCCAAACAAACCTTGCATAAAACTCGATGAGGACGCACATTCATCTACTTGTCTCCAGAAAATGTGAGGGTGTCACCGATCTTGACTCGTTCCAATAATGCGGGCACACCCTCGACAAAATACTGTGCGGCTTGCTTGGGTGCGTAAAAAGGACGAAATGGTTTCGCAATCGTTTTGTCGACGACGCGCCTTTTTGAATCAAGCCACAACACAGCAATCGGGAAAAAGACAAAAAACATGTGGATCGTCATCTCGGCAATACTCTCTCGGGGATACACAAAAACAAATGCTTCACTTGGGTCAAGGGCACGTCGAAACATCAAACCCTTGAACTTGAGCCAGAACGTATCGCACAAAACAACCCGTTTCGCAATCGTTTCTCCAGTCCTTGTATTCATCAACATACACTGCTCCAATACAATCGAGACCGCTACATCAATTTGCTTCACCCCTAACCTCAAGATGATACCATATTATACCATAAACGACACCATCACAACAGTATGCCGCCAGCCATGGGAAAAAGTCAACTTGCCATGAAGCGCAAAAAATGATACAATTTTACTAGTTGTTTTGCTACTCGACAAAAACAGAGTGCATGCGCATCCTACCAACCGAGAGGAATGCACAATGAGTAAAGAAAGCGATCGGTCCATGTCGACACACACACAAACAGCCGAAACTCGGCCATTATCTACACGGGAACTAGCTCGGGCACAAAAAATCGAATACTTGGGTCGGCTTTTAGAGGTAACGCGCCTTCTGAACGACACACTTAACCTTGAAATGCAGCTTGAGCTGATCCACGATGCCAGCACCGAACTCACCGAAACTGAAGTCGGGTCCACATTCTTGCGAGACAGCAAAACAAACGAACTCTTTTTTCTCTCTGCTACCGGCAATGCCGGCGATAAACTCAAACGGATCCCGGTTCCGATGGACAGCAGCATTGCTGGCTGGGTCGTTCAGAACGGGGAACCGGCGATCGTCAATGATGCCAAAAATGATAGCCGGCACTTTGGCAAAACGGATGATGAGACTGCATTCGATACCCGCTCCATCCTCGCCGTCCCATTGATTCGTAGGGGCAAGATCATTGGCGCGATTGAAGTCGTGAACAAAAAGGGTGACCGACCCTTTAGCGACCAAGATCTCGAGCTGATGACAACCCTGGCGGCACAAGCTGCGGTTTCTATCGAGAATGCGCGCCTTTTTGAGCAAAGCGATCTCGTCTCCGAAGTCGTCCACGAGCTTCGAACCCCAATGACGTCGATCATTGGCTACAGCAAAATGCTCAATATGGCTGGCATTCCAGAAGAAACAAAAAAACAGTTTGCAGAGACCATTCATCGCGAGGCCAACCGCCTGGGCAAGATGGTTAACGATTTTTTAGAGTGGTCGCGCCTGGAATCAGGACGCATCCGCTTTGAAGAAGAGCCAGTTGATATGCGCGAGGTGCTAGAAGACACGATCCTGATTATCGAGCCGCAGGCTCAGGAAAGAGGCATTGTTGTCGAAAAAATGTTGCATCAAGATGACCTGATCGTTATCGGCGACAAGACGCGCCTCAAACAGGTCTTGCTCAACCTCGCCAGCAACGGCGTCAAATACAATCGCGACAGCGGTCGTCTTGACTTTATCGCCAAGTGCCAGGACGGCCAGCTTTACATTTCCGTGCGCGACACAGGTGTAGGTATCCCACCGGAAAGCCTGGACAAACTCTTTCAGCGCTTTTACCGCGTGCCTGGTACTGAAAATGTGGTCCGTGGCACCGGCCTGGGACTCAACATTGCCAAGTCGATGGTTGAAGTACAGGGCGGCAAAATGCTTGTCGAAAGTACGGTGGGCGTCGGAACAACGTTTACGATCATCTTGCCACTGGCTGAATCAATGCCGCCGGATGAACCACTGCCACCCAATGAATCGATCTCTCTGGATGAATCACCGTCGCCGGATGAATCGATGCCAGCACAAGAATAAAAACATACCTGGGTCGACTGGGCAATCCTTTTCGGATTGCTCACGTTTTTGTTATCAGATACTGGTCAACGTGTATGGATCAACAAACACTGATCAACAATGTTGGCCAGTCATTTTTTTTTCGATGGAGTAAATATGTCAAAACGT
>JAFGJF010000477.1 GCA_016929205.1 Anaerolineae bacterium | reverse complement strand
TCATCCATCTGCAGTTTACAGATATTATGGGTATCGTCAAAGGAGTCACGATTCCTAGCCACGAACTGGCAGGAGCACTCGGTAGTGGTGTGTGGTTTGATGGATCGTCGATCCAGGGTTTTGCTCGCATTGCCGAGAGTGATATGTACTTGATGCCCGATCCGGAGACATTTGCAATCATTCCCTGGGAGAGCAAGAGTGGTGTGGCAACAGCGCGCCTGATCTGTGATGTCTATACACCTTCGGGAGAGCCTTTTCCTGGCGATCCCAGGTTCGTGCTTAAACAGGCCGTACAACAAGCCAGAGAAATGGGTTTTGTCTACAATATTGGCCCAGAGATCGAGTTCTTTTTGTTTCACTGCGACGAGTACGGCAGCCCGCTTTTGGTGCCGCACGATCGAGGCGGTTATTTTGACTATTCGACCGATCGGGCTGTTGATGTGCGCAAAGATATGGTCTCGGCGTTGGAGGCGCTCGGTATAGTCGTCGAGGCCAGCCATCACGAGGTAGCGACAGGGCAGCATGAGATCGATTTCCAGTATGCCGACGCGGTCAAGACGGCTGACAATGCAGTGACATTCAAGTATGTGCTCAAGGCTATTGCCAAAAAGCACGGACTGTATGCGACGTTTATGCCCAAACCGATTTCGATGATCAATGGTTCGGGGATGCACACGCATCAGAGCTTGATCTATCTGGGGCAGGGCAAGAATGCTTTTGCCGATCCCGACGATGCATTTGGGTTGTCGACAATTGCGAAGCAGTTTATTGCTGGACAGTTGTTCCATGCGCGAGGATTGTGCGCGGTGGTTGCGCCGTTAGTCAACTCGTACAAGCGTTTGGTGCCCGGCTACGAGGCTCCAGTGTATGTCAGTTGGGCGCGGATCAATCGTTCCGCATTGATCCGTGTACCAAAGACGAGCGATAGTGAAACAACGCGTCTTGAACTACGATGCCCCGATCCAAGCTGTAACCCTTACCTGGCTTTTGCTGTGATGTTGAGGGCCGGGTTGGATGGTATAAACAAAGGCATGGTTCCACCCGATTCACTCGAGGAAAATCTGTATGCGCTTGATGCGTCACGGCTCAGTGCCAAGCGGGTCAAAACGCTGCCGGGTTCGCTCAGGGAAGCGCTGAACTGCCTGGCGGATGACAGAGTGGTCCAGGATGCGTTAGGCCCTCACGTCTACGAGCGGTTTACGGTGGCAAAGGGAAAAGAGTGGGTCGAGTACGGCCTTCAGGTAAGCAAGTGGGAGATAGACCGCTATCTAGCTGCCTATTAGCATCCGGCCCTCAATCCTGATTCTTTGGGTAGGATTTGGGGCAGGGCCGGTATAGTTTGGGGTTTCTTTTTGATCTGGTTCTGGCTCAACCAGATTCATCTTTTTCTCCTTTCAAACGGGATTTTTGTGGCCTGGCAAGCCACAAAAATTCCCCTTTTTTTTTCTCGCTCTCTCATTTTTGGTAATAGTGCTCTCGCGCTGGCAAAGCCATTGTGCAGTTTGCACAAAGTGATCGCTTTTGTCATTGTGAACAATGTACGTTGCCACGCCTATCTGCAGTGTGATACAATAGCTCCATTCCTACGGCGGACCCATTGAGGCAACGATATCAGCTCCCGAAACATCGCCGTTTCCCCAGGTTATGCTTGTTTTCATGTGTGTGCGATCTGATCTTATTCCCAATTCCAACTGAATACGTTTGGACCTTTTAGCAAAGCTCTTTATTAGTCCAGGACACATCAATTTCCAAGAGGAGGAGAATACGTAACATGGCTGAGAGTATAAAGAACATTGAATGGATCGATATCGGTGTAGAGGGATTACTGGATTTTGTCCCCGGCCTGCCCAAGGGCGACGCTATCCTGGTGCGTGGCGAACCGGGCACGGGCAAGACAATTTTGTGCTTGCAGTTTTTGCACAAAGGCGCGGAACTGGGTGAAAAAGGCGTATACATTACCACTGAGGAAACGCCCGAAACGATTGCGCGAACCGGGACCGAGTTGTGGGATGATTTTCCGGGCCTGGTAGCCAGTGGACAGATCCAGGTGATCAACCTGTCGATCACAGCAAGTTATGCCAGCGAGTATTCGCTGGTGAACAAGGCCGAAGCGCTGGCGATCGTTATGAAGGGACTACAATCGCAGCCCGGTGCGACCCGGATCGTCATCGACTCGCTGTCATCGTTGGGACGTCGCCTAGCGGATGAGTCCGAATTTCGCGAGGTTTTTATGAAGTTGCTGCTCGAAACCAAGAAAATGGGGGCAACCACGCTGTTGACGGCAGAAGGCATCCCCAATTCGCCTGACATCACTGAGTATTTGGCCGATCACCTGATTTATCTGGACTATCACAAGCACGACGTGATCTGGACGCGGGTGTTTATTCTGCGCAAGTCGCGCAGCGTGCCGCTCAAGCCGCAGATCCTCAAGCTGAATATCGAACCCGAAGGTCTGTCCGTCGAAGAGATTCCCATCGCCCTCAAGCCAGTCTGGTTTGCGAGCAGGCTGTAGGCCAGCAGAGATGCTTGCCGATCATCGAGCATCATTCACTCAACAAGCTCGTTTTAAAGGAGGAGACTAATTGTCTGAAGAAATGTTAGACCTATTTGCCGGTTTTCAACAGGCCTTCCTGGTCGGTTGGGCACCTGTTTCGATCTTTATTATGGCCACGGCAGGCTTTGCCTTGTTGTACGCGGGGATGGTGCGCAAGAAAAACGTCAGCCACACAATCATCGTGATCAATGTTGGCTGGACGTTGGCCTTTATCGCTTATTTTCTGATCGGCTTTCCGCTGGCCTATTATACCGATGCACCGGTGATCGGTTGGCCCAAGTTTTTGCCGACCATTGCCAATCCGCTGCCCCCCGCTTTATCCGAAGCCGGCGCGTACGGCATTCCGGGCAGCCCGTCCGGGCTCGGTGACCTGGCGCTGTGGTTCAAAATGTCCATGTTTGCGATTACCGCGGTGGCTATCGTTCCTGGCGGCTTGGCGGAGCGGGACAACTTTTGGGGCTGGGTGATCGCCGCTATGATCATTTCCGCCTTTATCTATCCCGTTGTCGAGCACTGGGTGTGGGGGGGCGGCTGGCTGAGCGATCTGGGATTCATCGATTACGCTGGGTCGACGGTCGTTCACCTGACCGGTGGTATGTTGGCGTTGATGGGAGCGATCATTATCGGACCGCGTATCGGCAAATTTGTCGGTAAGAAAAAGGCCGCTCGCGCCTTTTTTGGACACAGTATTCCGCTCAGTGTCATCGGCGCGTGGCTGCTGGTTTTCGGCTGGTTTGGCTTTAACATCGGCTCCAGCACAGCCACCGATCCACAGACGATCAACGTCGAACTGGCCTGGGTCTCGCTGACCACGGCGATGAGTATGGCCGGCGGCCTCTTTGGCGCGGCACTCACCTCGCGCGGCCACGTGTTGACGAGTATGGTCGGTTTGTTGGCCGGCGCAGTGGCTATTTGCTCCGGCGCAGCGTTGATGCATCCCATCGCCGCCTTTGCAACAGGCGCCGTGGCCGGCGTGCTGACCACCTTTACCGTTGGCTTGATGGAAAACATCCTCAAGGTCGATGATGCGCTGGCCTGTTTCCCGGTGCACGGCGTGTGTGGGATCTGGGGCGTTCTGGCTACAGGAATCTTTGGCGCCAAGGCATTGGGCGGCCACCCGATCTACGGGTTGGAAACCGCTGACTGGTTGCCTCAACTTGGTGTACAGGCCGTGGGGGCGTTAGCGATTGCTGCGTTTGTTGCTGCAGCCGGGTTCATTCTGTTCTGGATACTAAACAAGGCCAAGCTCTTGCGTGTCTCACGCGATGCCGAGCTTTTTGGGCTGGATATTGCGCTGCACAAGACCTATGCCTATCCCGAAGATATGCAAGATACCCAGTGGGGTCGATAAGGGTAATGAGGAGAGGAAAATAAGCACATGAAAAAGATTGAAGCGTTCATCAAACCGGACAAACTCAGTTTTGTCAAAGAAGCGTTGGCCAAGGCGGGATTCCCGGCGCTCACGACCTACGAGGTCAAAGGGCGTGGCCGGCAGACCGGCATCGTGCAAACGGTAAACGGGTTCACACTTTATGCAGATTTGCTGCCCAAGGTCAAAATCGAAATCGTGGTTCAGGCCGAGCAACTCGATCGGGTCATTGAGGTCATTGTGGAAAACGCCCGAACAGGGTCGATTGGAGATGGCAAGATCTTTGTCTCGGATATTGAAGAGGTCGTCCGGGTTCGTACCGGAGAGAGAGGAAAGGAGGCAATCTAGTCAACAAAAATC
>JAFGJF010000006.1 GCA_016929205.1 Anaerolineae bacterium | reverse complement strand
TGCTGGTCCAGCCCTTTATGCAGTACGTGGTGCACGACGCGGTCGCGGCAGCCGGAAAGGCCGATCTCCTGCCTGGACTCTACCGGCGCTGGAGCCAGTTCCTGGTGGATGGCTATGACACCATCGGCGAGTGTTGGGAAGAGGGCACGCACGTGCACGGCTGGAGCTGCACGCCGACCAAGGATATGGTGTTCTATACCTTGGGCGTGACCCCCGCCGAACCAGGCTATGCCGCAGCCCGCATTGCCCCGCGGCTGGGTGGCCTGGCTTGGGCCGAAGGCAAGGTGCCCACACCGCATGGCCTGATCGCCGTGCGCGCCACAGAAAAAGGAGTCACAATAGACTCGCCGGTGCCGGTGGTGGTCGATCTGGAAGGGCAGGCGTCGAAAAAACTGCCCGCCGGGCATCACGAAATCGCGGCAAGAGGATGATAGAACCAACTATAATTGCTCTCATAACGCTTCAAATTCCGGCAATGGCTCGTCAAAATTGGGAGCGATCACAACCTTGCCCGCATCATTTTACTCTACACTCACCGCCACGACCGGATACACGGCAAACGGTGCCAATGACATCAATACTGCGCGTCGCTGTCTATGCGCTAAAGAGCCAAACAACGAAGTACATCCTACTCAGTCAGGACACAATGCACACGTCGCAGTCCGGTAAAAGTAGACCAAGCCATTGTTTGAGTCTATCAACAAGTACCTCGAATCATCAGCCTGATATCCCTGCGCATGGTAGCACGTCGGTGAAGCAATATTCTCTGGGGTCCACCACTCTAGCTCATTGGAAGATAACACCGCTTGATCTTTCGATGACACATCGAAAAAGTTGGCACATGGGGATGGAACATACAGTCCGTTGTACCCATAATCCTTTTCGATCATCTCGGTAATGAATGATTCGCTCGCCTTGAACCGAAGAATCGCAGGGCCGTTATAACCAAAGGATACACCTGCAATCCCTTTGATTTGAGTCACCTGAGATGGAACTTGATTGTATTGCCAAACGTATTCGCTAAAAATCTGCTCCGGTGTGGCCTTGGACAAACCCCCCGAAAAGAGACGGAGATAGTACAACCAAACGCCAAGCAGACAAGCCACAAGTGTGACTATGACAATGATGACAATCTTGCTTTGAAGATTCGCACGTCGTTTGTTTTCCAGCATACGCTGTCCCAACTATCAAATGCTGAACTGCTGAATTCCAGTTTTTATTTTTCACTGCTCACTGGCGTGCGAGATGAGCGACAACCTACACAGAACGAGACAAGTGTTCAAGAGAGCTTCTCAAGGAGTTCCTTCCCGGCAACGCATCGGCTGCCAGTTCGCCTGCCCCGAATCGGCATTGCCAATGATCCCCAGGTAGGGTGATGGATCGAGCGTGTTCTCCAGCACGGTTTCGTTCAAAAACGATCCATCCTCCGCAGCGCGCACGACCGAAAAGTGCAGGTGCATCCAACCCGGCGTCAGTGGATTGCCGCTCCACACCCCCTGGTAGCCGAGCAGCTGCCCCGCCTCGACCGGCATACCCGTGCTGCCCGGCGGGAAATCATCGACAATGTACGACTCCCGCCCGCTGCCGCTGGCCATGTGCGAATAGAACGACCACACGATTTCCCCCGGTCGCAGTGGATCATCATGCCGGATGACCACCGCGCTCTTCCATCCAGGCAGGCGCGTCAGCAGGCCGTCGGCCACGGCGTAGACCGGCACCGTGTTCTCCCGACCCTCGCCAAAGATGTCCAGACCGGTGTGTAGATGGCCTGTACTGTAGGGAGGAACTCGGTGATCGCGATAAAGCACCCCCAGCACGCCGCTGGTCGGCAGCAGCCACGGTGCGCCGGGACATATGCGCGTCGAGATATCCTGGCGATCGTCGGGCAGTGTGCGACGCTGCCATTCCAACTCGACCACGTGGGCGATCAAATGCCGGTAGTGCCAGACGATCCCACCCAGCAAACCGCCGACAGCCAGCAGTGCCGCCACCCAACGCCACGACCGTCGTCGTGGACGGCTGGAATCCAGTAATCTGATCATACGTCCCAGACCGCCCTGACCAAATCCAATCGCTCAAGCGGGATGTGCCACAAATCCCAGGACAAGACCAGACCATCTACGCCAGCGGCATGCATCGCGCGCAAGTCGGAGGTGATCTGCGCTTCGTCGAGCGCGCACACACCCTCGATCTCGACCAGTTCGACGCCGGCCAGAACGGTCTTAACCCCAACCCGGCGCGCGCGTTCGATCTCGTCAGCCAGGGCATGGGAGGATACCCCGCTCTCCCGCAGGGCGCGCATGGTAGACGGCAGGGGCAGCCGCGTCGCCGTTGACAGCCATGCCAAAGCGTCCCGTTCGCCCGGTACACCGGCGCCGATCAACCAGTCGGCCAGGTCCAACAGCTCAAACGGCAGCCCCGCCGGGCCGAATACGTGCCCGTACGACATCACCTTGATCCAGTCACCGTGCGCAGCCAACGCGCTCAAATCCTGGCCGACCATTGCAGCAAGTGCTGGTGAAAAACAGTCCAATCCCACCGCCAGCCCCTCGCCGCGAATGAGATCGGCGGCAGAGCGCACAAAGCGGGTGATACTGCGTGTGCGAAAGTCGAGCACGGCGCGTAAAGCCATCACAGAGGGCGTCAAATGCGCGGAAACGGTGGGATCGAGCAGCGCCTGGACCGCAAGGCCTGGCCCCACTGGCGCACGATTGCCCTGCCGCATCGACAGCAAGGTCACAATGCGCTGCCGTGCGCCATCCAGATCCAGCCCCTCCTCGGCTGCAACACGGCGGCAGTCGTCGCAAAAACAGGCCAGCAGGTGTGTCGGATCGGCGGCCGGCGACGGGTAGCGGATGCGATCCAGAAAAAAGCCATCATACTCCCTGCGCCGGACGATCTGCCGAAGGTGCTCCAGAACCGCATCCCGCACCACTGGACGGTTTGGGCAGACAAAGGTGAATTCCGGCATGTTACAAAACCCCGGCACCATACTGCCATCCAGGCCCACCGTCTGCCACGCTGGCTTGGGCATCCATGTGCCGTCACCGGTCAGCAGCGGGTGCCAGCGAAAAAGCCGGGCGTCGTGGCGCGCCGTTTCCTCCCGGCAGGCGTGCAGCAAGCGCTCGGGCAAATGCCAGCCCAACAGAACGGCCGAGAGCGGCAACCGTTCAAACGCCGCGCGCAGCCGGGCACCCACCTGCTCTGGCGTCAGCGACGGTATGTGCGGACCATCTTCGAGATACTGTACGGCAAACATCAATACACGATCTACAGAGACGGATTATCCCGGCAACTGGCATGCGTCGTAGGACAATCCCTCGCCAAGTACGGCGTGGACGATACTCATCCATTCGCTAATCAGGATATCTTGCGGGCATAGCTCTTCGCACTGGCGGCACTGGATGCAGGCGCTGGCTCGCTCCTCTTCTGGCTGCCGCCCGTAACGATGGCGCGCCTCGTCAAAGGCATTGTACATCACCCCATTGTTAAACGTGGCAAAATTGCGCGGGATGTTGACGCCGTTGGGACAGGGCATACAATAGCTGCACTGCGTACACGGGATAGGACAAAGTTCGTCGTATTTGTCGCGCACCTGGGCAACGAGCGCCAGGTCTTGCTCTGTCAGGCTGCCGATCTTGGAACGCCCCGCACTGTCGACGTTTTCGATCACCTGTTGCATCGTGCTCATACCGCTCAACACCACCGACACCTCGGGTTTGTTCCACAGCCACTGCAGCGCCCACTCGACGGGCGTTCGGGATTGTGCCGCGCGGTTCCACAACTCGGCCACCGGCTGCGGCGGATCGGCCAGTTTGCCGCCCAACAAGGGCTCCATCACCACTACCGCCAGGCCCTTCTCTGCTGCGTACTTGAGTCCTTTTGTGCCGGCCTGATAGTCTTCGTTCATATAGTTGTACTGAAACTGGCAGAACGTCCACCCATCATAGCCATCGATAATCTCTTTAAACATGTCGAACGAATCGTGAAAGGAAAAACCCAGGTAGCGGATCCGCCCATCAGCTATCGCTTTTTCAGCCAGATCAAGCAGGCCGAACTGCTGCACCGTCTCCCAGCGGGGCGCGCGCAGCCCGTGAAAGAGATAAAAATCGATGTGATCGGTCTGCAATTTCTCAAGCTGCTCGTTGAGAAAGCGATCGAAATCGTCGCTGCATTCGACCATGCGCACGGGCAGTTTGGTCGCCAGCATCACCTTGTCGCGATACCCACCCTGCAGCGTCCGCCCCAGAAAACGTTCGCTGTTGCCTCCGTGATAGGGGTAAGCCGTGTCCAAATAGGTCACACCATGGTCGATGGCATAATGCACCATCCTGGCTGCTTCTTCCTCGTTTATGTTCGACCGGTCGCCGCCAATTGTTGGCAAGCGCATACAGCCAAACCCCAACGCCGAGCCGGTCCAGTCCAGTTTTCCAAACGATCGGTAATTCACGTCCATCCTCCTGTTCTATCAAATTAACCACGAAAACGCCCAGGCAATCCTGTCAATCCTGCGAATCCTGTCTATCCAGTAATCTCTATCCGGTTCGCCCGTATATAGTCGAAATGGATGTCCTGGCCCAATCCCGGCCGCTGCGAGACGTGCACATATCCTTCGTCATCCATGGGATCGTCCAGCGCATTGAGCCAGGGGCTGGGTCGTTCGTAATCAACGAACGGATGGAGCAGACCGCGCTCGTAATATTGGCCCGGAATGCCCATCGCGCACAGGACGTGCAGATTGGCCGCGTCGCCGCCGTGCACCTCCATGCGCACCCCAAAAGACTCGCACAGGTGAACGACCTTGATCAACGGCGTGATCCCGCCCACGTCACCCACCCCACCCCGGCTGATATCAGACGCGCCGCGCACGATCCATTCCGCACGGGTATGCATCTTGCCTTCCGCCGTCTCGGGCCCCACGATGGGCATCGCCAACTGCTCGCTCAACCAGACGTACGACGAGGTGCTGTGTTCGTCCATCGGTTCCTCCATCCAGTAATAGTCGAGCTTTTCCAGCGCTTTGCCCAGGTACAGCGCCTCCTCGCGGCTGTAATAATGAAACGGGTCCAGCATCAGGTCCACACCATCCCCGACTGCTTCCCGCACCGCGGCACAGGCGGCGACATCTCGCTTGACGTCCGGCGCGCCGGGTACAGGGGGCTGCCAGGTATGCAGCTTGAAAGCCGGATATCCCCGTTTCCGGCACGCGATCGCGAACGTAGCATAAGCCTCGGGCGTGTCCAGGCCGCCTTCCAGCACATCGCCGCACATCGTGCTGGCATAGGCCGGAACGCGATCGCGGTAGCCGCCCAACAGCTTGTAAACAGGTTGGTTCAAGGCACGCCCGGCCAGGTCCCACAGGGCCAGGTCCACCGCGCACAATATGCGATCGGACAGGGTGCCCAGGTGCAAACGCTGCCGCTCCTTGAGCTGCTGCCAGATTCGTTCCCGGTAGAACGGATCCGCACCGACCAGCATCGGTTTGACAATACGTTCTATCGCGCCCGCGCTGGCTCCGAAAGCGTATCCCTCTATCCCTTCGTCGGTGACAATCCGCAGCAAAGACTGTGTCGCATCGTGCTCGGGGCCGGGATGCGTATGTCCTTCCGAGTCTCGAACGATCTGTGACCTGTACGAAAACGTCTCGACCACGATATCCACGATTTTCATCATACCACTCCTTTATCAAGCCCTAGAGCCCCGGATACCACGTTTCAGCATTGACGTGATAGAGCTTTTCCAGCACAGCAGGCGGCAGCCCCAAACCCCGAACCTGGCGGCCACGCAGGGTTACTGCCTGGTCACTCTCCAGGTAAGCAAATTCGGAACGATAGTGGTTCTCAATGCGTTCCAGGTGTGCTTGCCGTTCAGCTTGGGGCATAGTAGACGACAGCGCGTTGCGCGCAACAATGTCCGTGCCGAACAAAATACGATCTTGGTAGGCTACAAAAAAGCGGCGCACGACCTCTCGATCTTGGGCGATCAGGTCGTGTAATCGGGCCGATGTGTCTACAACAAAATTGGGATAACGATCGAGCCGCGTTGCCACTTTGGTCACGTCGTATTCGAGGCTGCCCAGGTGCGCGCCCACCGCCCGCAGATTCGGATGTTTGGCCAGCACCCGGTCGCGGGCAGCGATCAGATCCTGGTGCGAGGGCACGCCTGGCTTGTCGTACATGTACCATTCAGGATGGCTGCCATAGTAACCACGATGAGGATTGTTGTCATCCAGCGGCTGCCAACAGGCCAACGGCTCGCCAATGTGCATCAACAGCGTTTTGCCGGCATCGGCCAGGTAGGCGTAGATAGGATCGAACAGCGGATCGTCCGGCAGCAGCCAT
>JAFGJF010000476.1 GCA_016929205.1 Anaerolineae bacterium | reverse complement strand
GTTTCGCTTGTTCTTTTGCTTCTTTGCGCGATTCGGCCTGCAGCCTGGCGGCCTGCGTGGGATCGCCGATGTGCAGTGTGTCGTAGGCCTGCTGCGAACTCGTAAACGATCCGACGCCGGCGTGTCCGTGCCAGTCGCCCTGGTGGTAGATCGGGTCGGGCAAGCCGGTTTGCGCTTCGCGTTTGGCGATCCAGGCTTCCATCCGCCCTCTGAGCAGATCGACCACGTCGGGATGCGTCTCTGCCAGGTTGTCGTTCTCGCCGGGGTCCTGGATTAGATTGTACAGCTCGACCGCGGGCTTGAAATGGAAATCGGGTTCCAGGGCGACGATCAGCTTCCATTCCGGCGTCCGCCAGCCGTGCTTGCGCATCCAGGTACATTCGGTGATGTAAAACTCGCTGTCGAACGAGGCCGTCTCGCCGCGCACCATGCTCATCAGGCTCTGCCCGTCAAAGCCGATCTCGTTTCCGGCATCGTCGACGGGGTCGACGCCGGCCAATTCCATCAACGTCGGCACCAGGTCTTGATGCCGGTTGTATCCGCTGATCCGCTTACCGGCCGGGACCTTGTCCGGGTAGCGAATGATCAACGGCACGTGCAAGACGTTGTCATAGGTGCCGTGGTGGTCGAACCAGCACTCGTGATCGTAGAGCGTCTCGCCGTGGTCGGCATTGATGACGACGATCGTCTTGTCGAGGATGCCGTGTGTTTCCAGGGCGGTGAAAATCGTCTGGATGCAGGCATCCATGTAGGCGATCGCGCCGTCGTACTGGGCGATGACGTAATCCTTGTCGCTGATCCCGGGCGGCATCCAGGTGGCGAAAAAGTCGCGGAAGGGCTTGAATGACATGACCGGCTCCATCGACTTGTTGCGCGGATCGCACTCGTCGCCGTGGTAAAACGCGCGCTCGTAGGGCTGGGGGGGCAGGTAGGGCGCGTGGGGATCCATGTGGCGCAGGAACAAAAAGAACGGTTCCTTTTCCCTGGCCAGGCGATCCAGTTCGGGGATCGTGACCTCGTTCAGGTTTTGTGCCTTGGGGCTGCGTCCCTCGTTCCAGCTTCCCCAGCCGGCAAAGTTGAGATAAGTGTCAAAGCCGCGCGAGGCGGGGTTGCCCGTAAAGCCGACGCAGGTGGTGTTATAGCCTGCTTCTTTGAGGATCTCGGCCAGCGTCTTGACCTCCGGGCGCAGCGGCCCCTTGTGGCGCAGGGCAACCATCTGGGTGGAAAAGACGTCCATCCCGGTGAGCATCGAGCCGTACCCGCTGGTGGTGGGAATGTAGGCGCTAAAGGTGTTCTCAAAGAGCGTTCCCTCCTCGGCAAAGCGATCGATGTGCGGTGTGGTCTGGCGTGGATAGCCGTAGCAGCTCATGTGGTCGGCACGCAGTGAATCGATGCCGATCAGTAAAATGTTGGGTTTTTTTCTTGGTGGCATATTTACCTCCATACAATGAATATCTTGAGCACAGTTTATGTGAGAAAGCCTTTTACTGCCAAGTCGCCGAGAGCGCCAAGAAAACCTCAAGACTTGGCATTTCTTTGTCTCTTGGCGGTTCAGATGTCTTCCAGCTTGTAGTCAATCATAGAAACCAAATTCGTATGCAGCCTCGTACAGGGCCGCGATATTTTCGGGTGGGACGCCGGCCTGGATGTTGTGCACGTTGTTAAAGACGTATCCGCCGCCGGGTTTGAATATCGCGATGTTCTTTTTGACCTCTTGTCTCACCTGTTCGGGGGTGGCAAAGGGCAAAATGTGCTGGGAATCGATCCCGCCGCCCCAAAAGACAATGTTCTTCCCCCATGTGTCTTTTAGCTGCTGCGGATCCATCCCCGGCGCGCTGATCTGTACCGGGTTGAGGATGTCGATTCCCATCTCGATAAAATCGGGGATGTATTCCGTGCAGTCGCCGCAGGTGTGGTACCAGATCTTGGCCTGGCTGTGTCTTTTGATCGTGTCGATCACCCGCTGCTGGCGCGGGCGCACGACCTGGCGGTAAAAACGCGGTGAAAAGAGCGGTCCGGGCTGGCCGGCCAGGTCATCGCCGATCATAATCACATCCAGCAGATCACCGACCTCGCCCAAAAAGCCGACCATCCAATCGACCCAGTACTGCGAGGTGCGATCGATCAGCGCCTCACAGAATGCCGGGTTTTCGATCATGTCCATAAACCAGCGTTCCAGGCCGCGCATATACCAACATGTCTCATAGGTCACGCCGCAGATCGTGCTCGACAGCGCGTACGGCGTTGTGTTGCGCATCGTTTGTGCCCGTTCGCGAAGGCCGGCGAACCGCGTCGGATCGCTGCCATCCGGGAATGGAAAGTTATCCAGGTCGTCGATCGTCGCCTCGGCCAGTGGGTGGTGGGTGATGTCCATGTACAGCCCCTGGTCGTCGGGCATCGACCACACTACGCCAAACTCGTCGGTCAGGTCGTGCCACAGCCGCCCGTCGCGAACAGTGTGTTTGATCTCGCCGTCGTATCCTTGCGGGGCGTTGGCGCCCACGTACCGGACATCACAATGGAACTGGTGCAAAACGGTTTCCGAGGGGGCAACGAGCTGCTGCACGGGATCGAGCATCGGCGGCGTTTCCTGCAGTCCCAGGTGTTGGGTCAGATCCGCGTAGGCCAGTCTGTGGATCCCGGTTTGAAACCCGCCCAGGTCGATCGGGATGCGATCCGCTTCCCGGTGTTCGAGTGCGAGGCGCACCCGTTCGCGAGGGGAGAGTGTTTCACTGTGTGGCATTTGGGTCCTCCTGTCTTTGCGTTCCTTGACCCTGGCGCGATTGGGAATAGAGGCCTATAAAGTGCCTGGCTGCGACCAGTTTAGCCCGATTTCATCGGGCGCTGCTCCGTAGCCGGGTGATTCATCGCCCGGCGGCCTGTGTCCGGCATAAAGACAGCACGCTCTGAGGACGATCAGTGACCGCCTTCAGAGCGTTTTATACAACCATAGTCGGCCAAAACACACCGCTTGATTTATCTCACATACGGGTCGGCCGCGTCGCGCAGGCCATCCCCCAAAAAGTTGAAGGCCAGGACGGAAGCAATGACAAAAAAGACCGGGATCAGCAGCCAGGCATAGTGGGCGATCGATCCGACGTCCTGGGCATCCTGGAGCAGCACGCCCCAACTGACCACCGGCGGCTGCAGTCCCAGCCCCAGAAAACTCAACGACGTCTCGCCGAGGATCATACCGGGCACGGACATGGTCAGGCTGACGATGATATAGCTGAAAAACGAGGGCAGCAGGTGGCGGATGATGATCCGCCCATTGTTCGAACCCGCCAGCCGGGCAGCCATAACAAAGTCCTCCTCGCGCAGTGAGAGCAGCTTGCCGCGCACGACGCGGGCCAGCCCCGTCCAGCCGATGATCGAGAGCAGGATCACGATCCCGAAATAGATCCGCAGCGGCGGCCAATCTCTCGGCAGCGCTGCCGCCAGCGCCATCCACAGCGGCAGGTGCGGGATCGAGATCAGCAGGTCGATCACCCGCTGGATCATTGTATCCACGATCCCCCCGATGTAGCCCGACAGTCCGCCCAGCAGCAGGCCGATGGTAAAGTTGATCGCGATGCCCACCAGGCCGATCGACAGCGAGATCCGCGCCCCATACAGGATGCGGGTGAACAGATCGCGCCCGATGCGGTCGGTGCCCATCAGGAACAGCGGCCCGTCCTCTTCCACCCCAAAGAGATGGATGTCGGTCGGCCAGATCCCCCAGAACTTGTACGGTTCGCCATGCGCAAAAAAGATGATGTCGAACGTCGTGGAGCGATCCTCGACAAAATAACGGCGTGCCGTCTTCTGATCCACCTCGCGTTGGATGTCATAGATAAAGGGGCGCAGCCGGAAGCCCTGCTCGGGATGGACAAAGTGCAGTGCCTGCGGCGGCGCGTACAGGTAGCGGCGGAAACGGGTGGTGGTCAGGTAAGGGCTGAGAAACTCGCAAAACAGGACCAGGATGTAGAGGAAAATGATCACGACCGTGCCGATCATGGCCAGGCGGTGCTTGCGGAATTTCCACCAGATCAACTGCCACTGCGAAGCCTGGAAGAGGCGCTCGTCCTCATTTCGTTTTTTGTCAAATAAACTCATTGTCCTGCTGCTCCATATCTGATGCGCGGGTCGACCGCGGCGAGTAGGATATCCGAGATCACCGTGCCGATCACCGTCAGCGTGCTCAGGATCAGGACGAAACTGCCCGCCAGGTACATATCCTGGTTCATCAGCGCCATGACCAGCACCGGGCCGCAGGTCGGCAGGTTGAGTACGATCGACGTGATCCCCTCGCCCGAAACCAGCGTAGGCAGCAGCCAGCCGATGGTGCTGATCATCGGGTTGATCGCGATCCGTACGGGATATTTGAACAGCAGTTTGCGCTCGCTTAGTCCTTTGGAGCGCGCGGTGGTCACGTACGGCTTGCGCAGTTCGTCGAGCAGCGTGCCGCGCATGACCCGGATCAGCCCGGCCGTGCCGCCGATCCCGATGATGATCACCGGCAGCCACAACCGTTTGAGCATGTCGAATACCTTGGCGAAACTCCACGGCGCGTCGGCGTATTCGGGCGAAAAGAGCCCGGCAGACGAAAAGTTAAAGCGGGTGATCGACACGTACATCAGCACCAGGGCCAACAAAAAGCCGGGCACGGCCATGCCGATGAACCCCAGAAAGGTGAAAAAATAGTCCCCGGCCGAATATTGGTGCGTGGCGGCATAGATCCCGATCGGGATCGCCGTGGCCCACACAAAGAGCAGCGAGCATAACGAGATGATCATGGTCAGCATAAGACGGTCGCCGATGACCTGGGTCACCGGCATGCCGTAGCTAAAAGAACGGCCAAAGTCGCCTCGGGACAGGATCTTCCACATCCACCAAAGATAGCGAGAATAGAGCGGCTTGTCCAGGCCGTATTCCTGTTTCAGCCGTGCTACAACCGCCTCATCGACCTTGGTGCCTGACTCCTCCATGCGGGTGACATATGAGGTCAAATAGTCTCCGGGGGGCAGCTCGATGATCAGAAAGGTGAGCAGCGAAACCAAGACCAGCAGCGGAAAAAGCTGGAAAAGACGGTAAACGATGTAATTCAGCATCAGGACCTCCCGTCACTGTTTTGCGCTGATGCCCGACAGCACAGAACTTGGGTACCGGGCGACAAGCCCGGTACCCAGAGTGTGATAACAGAACGTGTTACGCTTCGTAGTACATCTGCTCGAGCGAAAAGTTCGCCGAGATAGCAAAGCCCTCGGTGGGCACGTTGCGCAACTTATTATTGACCACCAGCGGGTACGCGACGCGCTCGACGGTGACGATGACGTACACGTTGTCGTACATCATCTTCTTCCACCCGGCAATGGCGTCTTCGCGGTCCTGGCCGTCGACGACGATCGACAGGTCGCGCAGCCGCATGAACTCCTTGACATCCTCCGGCGGTTCTTCGCCCGACTCGCCGTTGGTGTTAAACCACGTATCCCACAGACGTCCCCATTCGGCCGGATTGGCGTCCCACAGCGCGCCCCACCACAGCTCGGGGAAGTGGTGCCAGTGCGTGCGCGCGCGCAGCTCGTTGGCGGCTGAACGCTCGCCGCGCAGCGTCCCTTCGAGGACCTTCATCGAGGCGTTGACCCCAACCTCTTTATAGTTCTCGACCAGCAGCTCGGTCACCGGGACGATGTCCGAGGCATCCATCGAGACCTCAAAGGGGATCTCGAACGGCTGGCCGTTGGGGGCCAGGCGGAAGCCATC
>JAFGJF010000475.1 GCA_016929205.1 Anaerolineae bacterium | reverse complement strand
TCTGGCCGCAGCTAACCACGGATACCCCGAGTACAACATCGATTCGGGGATCTATTGCCTGGTAGGGCAATCTGCTAAAGATGTCCTGGCGGGGGCAGAAACGACGATCGAGCAGATCGAAAAGGAAGGCCTGGATACGTCGTCCCTTACCACGATGCTGTCCGAAGCCCGTGCCGCGCTGGCGAACGGCGATCCCGAACGTGCCAAGCAGCTCGCATCCGAGACCAAGACGATGGCGGACAAGCTGTTGGCCGTCTACCAGGCGATTCAGGATGCACAGGCTGCGATACAGGAAGCCGAGGATTTGGGTTGTGTCACTAAAGAGGCGCAAAACAAGCTCGACGACGCGATCGATGCCTTGAATGAGGCGAACACTGACGTGGCAGCGCAGTATGCGCGGGAATCGCTTTCGCTGGCCGGCAAGGTGGTATGTGGCAGGGTCCGCATCGTCGATCTGAAAGCGCTGGCTGCTCGCTACGACGGCAGGATCATCGAGCTGTCGGGCACGATCCGGAATATGGAAACGATCTATGCTCAGGGATATCGATTCACAATTGACGACGGGACAGACCTGATCGGGATTCGTCACCTGGGCAGCATGCACAAGATCGACACCGGCGACACGGTTATTGTCCGAGGGACGTTCTCAAAAAGCAGCGGTACGGTCGAGGCGGAGAGCGTCGAGAAATCTGGGCTCGGCGGGTTCTTGACTAACAAGCTGCTCTGGGTCATTGTCTTGTGCGCGTTGGGCGCGCTGGGCCTGGCCGGTGTGATTGTGGGCATCTTGTTCTATATCAGAGAAGTGAACAAAGGGCGTATGATGGCCTAACAGGGTTCCAGGATCTACCCGTCTCTAAAATCAAATGCTGCCTGTGCGGGATCGCCAGATCTGGCACAGGCAGTTGGCTCTTTTGGCGAGGTTTTGGCCGTCCAGCTGCGGACGGCCAAAACCTCGTTTTGTGTTGCCGCACCTTTGCATTGCAGTATTGGCACTTGGGCTTTTTCGCCCATTTCGCCCGATATATGTAACGTTTGCGCTCCGGCCGGCTCTTTCCTTACAAAGAGAGAGCCGATCAAGAGCGGCTTTCGATCAAGCACGATCCAGGAGAAATAAACATGAGCACAGATGCGCTCCAGTTTCAGCAAGCGGTGACAGCGATCAAATTGGGGGACAAAACAACGGGGCAGCGGCTTTTGGCGCAGATCATTCGCGGCGACCCCGACAATTCGCAGGCATGGCTGTGGATGTCCGGCGTCGTGAATAACGATGAACAGCGCCATTATTGCCTGGAACGCGTGTTGAGGGTAAACCCCGCGCACTGCCTGGCAAAGCGAGGTCTGCTGCAACTGGAGCAAAAACGTCAACCAAAGCTCATTGCAGCACAGAGCGCGCTTTCTCCGACCTTGCCAGCGGGTGGCACTGGGACCGATCTCGCCGTTCAGAGGCAGGCGGCGGCTGCGCCAACGGCGTCCGTAACCACACACCACCGGCCAGCCTGGTCGCCTGTCCCTGAGAAAAGGACGCATTCGCCGGTCTTTACAGGGGGATGGCTGACGGTGTGGTTCACGGTTCTCACCCAGCCCACGCGCACGACATTCGAGCGCCTGGCGCGGGCTTGTGACGCCACTGCTGGACGAGCCTATACCTGGACGTTTGTGAGTGCGCTGATCGGCGGCCTGGCTTCGGTCCTGTGGTGGCCGGCATTCGTCGATATTGCCTCAGTCGTACCGCTGTTCGCCGCGATCATCGGCCGGTTGGTTGGGTTTGCCATCCACGTCGGGTTTCTCCACTGGCTTGCTGGCGCATTCGGAGGCAGGGGCGACCGGGAGACACTGGCATTTGTGACTGCGGCCTATGCCGCGCCATTATTCATCATAGTCAGTGCGCTCGATCTAGTTCCGTATGGGATCTGTCTCAGCCTGCCCCTGGCGATTTACGAGCTGACCATCCTGCGCGTCGTGTCGATCAAAGCGGTTTACAAGTTGGGCTGGTTAGAAGCCATTCTGTGTGCGATGCCCGGGTGGATTGTGGCCGGACTGCTGTTCGCCGCCGGATTCCTGCTTGCCGCCTTGCCGATGTGATCGTACCGTTTGTAACATTCCGACTTGTTCCGGCTCTTTGTCTACGGAAGACGGCACAAGCTGTAAAGATTGAAAGGGGAAAGCGATGGCGCTGTTTGTTTTGGTCGTTTTTCGTTTCGTGCATTGTGGCGCGTGTGGTTTGGTCCGCGTCCAGGAAGAGGGGGGAAGACTGCCCGCCTTTATGCGGGCTGATGGCAGGCATTGCCTTATTGTGCATCGTTTACGTGACGTTTGCAGTCAGTTTCAGGGCAGGGTTGAGCCTATTTGGAGCGCTTTGCGGGTTTTTCACCGTTTCGGGCCAGAGCGCCGAAGCGCGTCCTCGTCAAGCGCCTCCAAACGTGCCTGCGAAAAGTCAGACGACGATCGACTTGTTGCGGCTGGCCCGAGAAGCTATTCGCCGAGGAGACAGGACGGCCGGTCAAAGGATGTTGTTGCAGGTCATTGATCAAGATTCAGGTAACGAGACAGCTTTGCTTTGGCTTTCGGCCATCGTTGACGATCCAGTCAAAGAACAAGTGTACCTTGAGTGTGAGGTCAAGATCAATCCTTCTAGATAGATCGCTCAGTGTCACCTGCAGAGAATGACGCAGTCATAGTCAATTGCGCAAAAGAAAGGAAAGGAGGCCAACGTATGAACAATCGCCAGCAATACAGTTCGATCCAACAATAAAAGATGCAGAAAAATCAATTCTAGCCCTTGAAAGGAGCAAACAAAATGAAAACGCAAATCAGAATCGTCCAAGTTTTAGTAGCGCTGGCACTGATCGTATCTGTCCTGGCGGCGAGCACGGACGCAGCCGTCGCCCAGGAACCGGTTCCCGCAGGCTTGATGCTGTGGAATGAGCTCGGCAGCGATGATCAAGTTTTTAACAGCGCTTTTGGCCCTGGCCTTGAGTTCTATACCGGAGGAGGTGGGCTCGAAGTACAAGGAGACAGGGAATACGTACCTGGAAAATATAGCAACGGTGTCACCTTGAAAGGCACCTATGGCAACATGGATCGCATCCACAACCTGGTGCTGGATAACGTGGGGGACGTCATAGATCCAGAAAGAGGAACCGTGGAGCTCTGGTATTACCAGACTGCCGTCCCCGTTGCCTATTCTTATGGCGTTTACCGTCTCTTTGATGGTTCATTTGGACTTGGCAGCGGGATGGGACTATTTGCCGTGCCCGACGGGATCGTATTCGAATTACGGTTCGATGGTCAAAGGGAGAGCATTCAACACGATTATGCCAATGTCCCCAACAATGAGTGGATCCACGTGGCCGCAACATGGGACAGGGCCGGAATCGATGGAACGCTCGAAACCATGCGTCTATATATCAACGGTGAAAAGGTTGAGGCAGCGATGGGGAACGGCTGGGGAACAACTGTTGGGCAGAGAGCCGATATTTGTGGCGGAAACGATCACAACATCATTGGCAAGTTTGAAATGGATAGCCTCAAGATCTGGAACTATGCCAAGACCGATTTTGCGGAATTTGTAGCCACACCCCATAACCTTCAAGTGTATCCCGACGATAGCATCGCTGTCGAGTTGGACATTGCAAATGCAAGCGATCTGTACGCTGCACAGTCTGCTTGCGCTGTCGATCCGGTCATCCTCGAGATTCAGAGCAGCGCCTGGGGCGATCTCTTTGCCAACCCACTCATCGGTATCAATGAGATCGATGGCGCTGCCGGCACCTGGTTCGGCGGGCTCAGCCTGCAAAATCCGGCCGAGCCGATCTCTGGCAGTAGCCGCCTGGCCACGCTGACCTACCAGGCGCTGAGCCACGGTCAGACGACGCTGACCTGCGACCCGCTCTTTTCCGACCGGGACGGTTTCGGATTGCTGGTCACCGCCTATGATACCGAGATCACGGTCCTAGAATATGGCACTGTTGAAGGCGTCGCCACCTACCAGGGCCGTCTTGACCACCTGGATATTGCCATCACGGCAGCCGGTCCTACCGCTGTGGTCGAGTCGACGGACAACGAGGGCCGCTTCGAGCTTGGCCAGCTTCGGCACGGAAGTTATACGATTCAGGCCGACGCCCCCCGCTATCTGTGCCGTTCCACAGAGGTCGAGATAACCGGCGGCCCGGTCGTGCTCCCCGATACCATCCTTCTGGGCGGTGATGCCAACGATGATAACGAGATCAACATCGGCGATGCGACGTTGGTCGCCGCCAACTTTGGTCTCACCGTTCCCCCCGCGGATGAACGTGCCGACATCAACGGCGATGGTGTGGTCAACATTCAAGATCTGGCGATCCTGGGTGGTAACTTTGGCCAGGTTGGTTGCCTGGATTGGTAAATCGAACGACCGGACAGGGTGTCCGGCATTTCGAAATGCCGGACACCTCAAGAACGAGATAGGAGAACGACGATGAAACGCCAAATCAGAATCGGCTTGATCACCTTGATTGTCACGTTGTCGCGGCTCGCGCTGTCGCTGGCCGCGCGGGCTGCCGGCGAGCCGCGCTTGCGCTTGTCGGCCGGGAACCTGGAGCTGGCGATGGGGCAGACGGTCACGATCGACATCCTGGTCGAAAATGCGCCATCGATCTATGGCATCGAGAGCCACCTGGCTTTCGACCCAACGGCGCTGCAAGTGGTCGATGCCGACCCGGACCTGGATGGTGTGCAGTTGTCGCCGGGTGACTTGATCGATGCCGGGCAGGCGTTCATCCTGCAAAATCGGGCCGATAACCAGGCCGGGACTGTCGATTACGCCCTGACTCTGGTCAACCCGGCGCCGGCGGTGCAGGGCGACGGCGTCCTGGCCCAGATCACGTTCGAGGCCAAAGCTCCGGGCCAGACGACTATTTGGATCACAAAAGGGTTGTTTGGTACCCGGAGCGGCGAAACGGTAGCTCCATTGGCAGAACATGTCGAGATGCAGGTCATCCCTGTTGGTCAGCGCGCGATTTCGGGAGAGGACCAGCGCCCATCACATGAAGCTACATGGATCGATTTCGAATGCGCAAATTCCGGCGCGGTGGTTGGGCGGTCAAACGTGACAGAAACCCAAGTGCCCCGATCGTTCTCTACTATGCTGGCGGTCGAGTTTGTGCTGGTGATCGTCCTGCTTGCCCTGGGTTGTGTGCGCCTGGCCAGGGAGTGGCGTCGTTCGGTGCGTGCCTGACCAGGCGCGTATCTCTATTCCTCCTCCGCCGGATCCCCCTTGAGCAGGGGCAGCGGGTGCGGCCGGACCAGGATCCCACCCTGCTCGTAGGATTGCATCGCCGCCCAGGTGTATTCGAGGGCGGCGAGGGCGTCGCGTCCCGAGGCGCGCAGTTTTTCGCGAGGCACCTGGCTGGTGACGTCCTCAAGAAAGGCGTGAATGCGCAGCGGAAAAGTCTCACTGAAGTCGGCAATCCCCGATTCGGTGACCACCGGGCCGCCGGATTCACCCATCTG
>JAFGJF010000067.1 GCA_016929205.1 Anaerolineae bacterium | reverse complement strand
GGCAGGCATGGTTAGAATTGTCTCTTTTTCGGCTTTTAATGTGCACTTTCTCTCGTAAATTGGGTCTTGACTTTTACCGCACTCTTTCAAATGGCGGACGCTATCAGCGCCGCTATCAGCACCGCTGCCGGCGTCCGGCTCCTAGCGCTGGACGGATTGCGTTTGGCCGGCTGCTGACAACAAATCGTAGGGTACGCGCTCTGTTGGAGCGTGTTCTGCCGGAACGCGACACTTGAGCAGGGCATATTCCAGGCTGTCTGCCAATGCCTGCCAGCTTGCTTCGATAATGTTGGGCGAGCTGCCGACTGTGCTCCAGATCAGGTCGCCGTTGCTCGAGTCGATCAGAACGCACGTCTTGGCTGCTGTGCCCGCATCGCCGTCGAGGATGCGTACCTTGTAGTCGGTCAGGTGAACGGCTTCCAAAACAGGGTAATAGGGGAGCAGCGCTTTGCGCACAGCGTCGTCGAGCGCGTTGACCGGACCGTTGCCTTCAGCGGCGGTGAGCATCACCTCATCGCCGACCTTGATCTTGACCACCGCTTCGGAGGACATCATCCCGTTTTCCTTTTCGCGAATCAGGATGTGAAAATCGATCAGCTCAAAAGGCGGCTCATAGCCGGGTTGGCCGCGCCGGATCAGCAGCTCGACCGAGGCATCCGCACCTTCGAACTGGAACCCCTCGCTCTCCAACGCCTTGATCTGCGAGACAACGTCGCGCGCCTCTTCTTTACCCAGGTTGATGTCCATACTGAGTTCCTCTACTTTATAGAGGATGTTGCTGCGCCCGGCCAGTTCGGAAACGACAAACCGCTTTTGATTGCCGATCAACACCGGATCGATGTGTTGAAATGTATCCTCGTGTTTGCGCATGGCGTCGACGTGCATGCCACCTTTGTGCGCGAACGCGCTCAAGCCCACGTAAGGTTGGTGCGCATCGAAAGAGAGGTTGGCACGGTTGCTGACGTAATGCGAGAGTTCGGTGAGCGATTCGAGTTGTTCAGGTGTGATGCACGTATAACCCAACTTGCACTGCAAATTGGGAATGATCGTGCATAAATCGGCGTTGCCGCAGCGTTCGCCATAGCCATTGACCGTTCCCTGGACGTGCATCATGCCTTCCTGAACGGCGATGATGGTATTGGCAACAGCTACGCCACTGTCATTGTGACAGTGGATGCCCAATGGCGCGTCAAATCGCGTTCGAACCGCACGCACGATCGACTGCAATTCGCCGGTCAGCGTGCCGCCGTTGGTGTCGCACAACACCAGGACGGCCGCGCCTGCGTCGGCGGCCGTGTGCAGCGTCTCCAGGGCATAATCGGGGTCGGCCTTGTAGCCGTCGAAAAAGTGCTCGGCGTCGTAAATCACTTTTCGACCGTGGCGCTTGCAGTGCGCCACGCTGTCGGCGATCATGTGCAGATTCTCGTCGAGGGTGGTTTTGAGCACGTGGTAGACGTGAAGGTCCCAACTTTTGCCAAAAATAGCCACGGCCTGCGTCCCAGCACCCAGCAAAGTGCGGATTTGTGCATCTTGATCGACAGGGGTGTCGGCACGGCGTGTGCTGCCGAATGCGGTAACGATTGCGTGTTTCAGACCGAGTGCCTTGGCGCCTTCAAAGAATGCAATGTCTTTGGGATTCGATCCAGGCCACCCGCCCTCAATATAGTCGATCCCAAACCGGTCCAACCGCTGAGCGATTTTCAGCTTGTCGTTCATCGAAAGCGAAAACCCTTCGCGCTGCGTGCCATCACGCAGTGTGGTATCGTACAGTTCGAGTTTCATCGTCATTTGCCAAATCCTCTTCCAAAGACCAAAGACGCTTACCAATGCACACCATCAAATAGGTTGTGCGTGAAAAGCGTCTCTGCTTTCGGCTGCGTGACGACCAGGCGTTCGGGCAATGTCTCGCTTGTTTATCCGTTTTGTGACCAGGGTAAAAAAAAGCCTCCCGGTTGGGAGGCCTGGTGTTTTGTTATCCAAAAGTGGTGCTAAATCCTCACTCTCCCAACCACAAACTCCCCCTTGACAATGACAAGGAGGCTAATGACCAAAATAAGAGAGAGTAGTAAATTTGCTACGGCAAAAGACATATCAACACCTCTTTCAATATTGGCCTAGTGTATCATATTATAGAGTATTCGTCAAATCCCGTTTTAGCCCAGAATTTGTGCATCCATGGGTTGTGTGTTACACTTGCCTTTCTCGAAAAGAAAGGAAACCGGCAATGATCGAATCGGCAGGCAATCGTTTGGTCTGCAAAATGTGTGGTGCAACCTATGCCTTGCACGTACAAAAGTGGAAATGTGACTGCGGCTCAGTTTTGGATCTGGACTTGAAACCACGCTTTGACCTGGGAAAAATCACCGGGCGCAAACCGACGATGTGGCGCTACCGGGAAGCAATCCCCATTTACCAAGATGCCGACATCGTTTCCTTTGACGAGGGATTTACGCCCTTGATCCAGGTTGATTTCGATGGGCATGCCGTGTGGGTCAAACAGGATCAGCTTTTTTCGACCGGTTCTTACAAGGACCGAGGCGCGTCGGTGTTGATCAGCCAAGTCAGAGCGTTGGGCATCGACCGCGTGGTCGAGGATTCATCGGGCAATGCCGGGTGTGCCATCGCCGCCTATTGCGCCAGGGCAGGCATAACATGCGACATCTATGTGCCGGCAAGCACGTCGCCGGCCAAAATCGCCCAGATAGAAGCGTATGGAGCCCGCTTGATCAAGGTTCCCGGCAGCCGGGAGGACACAGCTCGCGCCGTGTTGGCGGCGGCCGAAACGACCTATTACGCCAGCCACTCCTGGAACCCGTTCTTTTTCCAGGGCACCAAGTGTTTTGCTTTTGAGGTATGCGAGCAGCTTGGTTGGCGCGCGCCGGACGCCGTCGTCTTGCCGGCCGGCAACGGCACCCTGGTACTGGGCGCGTTCCTGGGTTTTCAAGAGTTGGCGAACGCCGGCCTGATCGCCAAGATCCCCCGGATCGTTGCGGTACAGGCTGAAAACTGTGCGCCCCTCTACCGGGCATACGCAAACGAGTTGGCAGAACCCTGCCCCATCGACAAACAAGCAACGGTGGCTGAGGGCATCGCCATCGCCACTCCGATCCGTGGTTCGCAGATCCTACAAGCCGTTCGTGAGAGTGGAGGACAATTTGTCACGGCCAGCGAAACCGAGATCCGGGCTTCGCTGCAAGCGATGTGGCACAAAGGCTTTTACATCGAACCCACATCGGCAGCGACGACGGCTGGTGTATCGAAATTGATCCCGCAGTTGGACCCCGGATGGGTTATCGTTTCGGTTTTTACCGGGCACGGACTAAAAAGTGCCGGTCACTAGAACCCGAACAAGGACGGTTCCCGGGCAGAACGCGCCGTCTGGGAGCGGAGCGCTTGGGGAAAAATCGCTCTGCTCCGGATTATGGGATGATTTGTGCCTCTGCACATGCCTGGCATAATCCCGAGATCGTCAGGTGATCCAGGTCGATCACAAATCCGTGCTGCGCCTCGAGTTGTTCGGCAAGTGGTTGTACTTGATCCAATTCAATGCCAGTGACCGTACCACAGCCATTGCAGACAAGGTGGATGTGCCGGCCATGAACGCCGAGCAGCTCGTAAAGCCTTTGCCCGTCGCCGCGATCGATACAGGCCACGAGATCGAACGTTTGCAGCAGGTCGAGCGTACGGTAGACGGTCGAAATGTCCACGGCGGAACTGAGGGCCTGTACCCGGGCATAGATGTCATCGACGGTGGCAAACCCTTCGATATGGTGCATCGTCGAGAGCACCATCTCTCGCTGTGGCGTAAGCCGAAAACCGCACTCGTGGAGCTTTTTAAGAAACGCTTCTTCGCAAGACATAATCCCCTCCTCTCTCGAAAATCAACGAGACGCAGTATTTTGCCCTCTTTGTCTCCCAAACTCAGCCCAGGTATATGACCTCGGTAAAGCCCCATTGGATCGATGTATCACGGCCTGGTCATTATAGCCCGGGTTTCGCTCAACAGCCAATGTTGCCTGGCTGAAACGTTCGGAGCAAGATAAGGCGTTTCCAAGCCATGCCGTTCCATCAATGGTGCGTCCTGCAGCAGTTTAGCCGTTGGCCCATCGGCAACAATTCTTCCCTGATCCAGGATCACCGTTCTTGGACATAGATCCCATACCAGGCGCATATCGTGACTGGCAATCAGCATCGTTTGCGGCAAGTCGCGTAACAATTCGATCAAACTGCGCCGCGTTCGCGGATCGAGTCCGGCTGAGGGTTCGTCGAGCACCAGTATGTCGGGATCCATAGCCAGAACCGTAGCAATCGCCACACGCTTACGTTCGCCCAGGCTCAAATGATGCGGCATCCGTTCTTCGTGACCGAGCATACCGACTGCTGACAGTGCTTGTGTCACCCGCTGGCGCACCTCTGCTACGGCACATCCCATATTCAGCGGTCCGAACGCGACATCGTCAAAAATCGTGGGCGAAAAGAGTTGGTCATCCGGGTTCTGAAAGACCATCCCTACCTTGGCACGGACGGCACGGATCGTCTTGTTGTTCACATCCAACCCGGCAACGCGTACACTGCCCTGACCGCGCAGGATGCCGTTGAGATGCAAGAACAGCGTCGATTTCCCAGCGCCGTTTGGACCGACCATTGCCACCTTTTCTCCCGCGCCGACCTGCAAACTGATGTCATGCAACGCCTCGAGATTGCCGGGGTAGGCAAAAGACAGATTCTGTACTTGAATGACAGGTACGTTCACAGATTCCTCCATCCCAAAAGCCCGATAACCAGCAGCGCAGTGCACCATCCCAGGCTGGCCCAAGTGTCGGCTGCTTGCCATCCAAGTCTCGTCTGCCGGACAAGTCGTGTGGCCGAGTCGAATGCGATGCCGCCCCCCCGTGAAAGCATCGCGTTATAGATTCGCTCGCTGCGTTCATAGCTGCGGATAAACAGTGAACCGATCATCCCACCAAGTACTTTTGCGCGCCACCATACTGTTTGTCCTGTTCCCACCGAACGCGCCTGGCGTGCTACTTGAAGCCGTTGCGCTTCGTCCACCAATACGAACAAGTAGCGATACATAAAAGAGATGATCGTGATCAGGACGTCCGGAACGTGCAGTGCACGCATCGCATCGAGCAAATCCGAAAAGGGTGTCGTGGCGATCATCAATCCACTGGACAGCACGGATAACCACGCTCTGATCATCAACAAAATAAAGGATGACAGTCCTTCGGCAGTGATCGCCAACTCCCACCCCCAAAGATGCCCAGACCATACCACCTGTCCGGTCTGCGTGAATGGCAACGAGATAGCGACCAGACCGGCAAAAGGCAGCACGACCGCCGAACGTTTCAGTATACCAAGCAGCGGGATGCACGAAGCCCATCCGGCGATCAGGATCAACCCGGCCAAAGACGCCAAAGACAACCAAGCATATGGCGGCATGCTGATCGTCATGATCACAAAGGCCAATACTGCCAGCAGCTTGAGTCGGGGATCAAGGCGGTGGATCAAGCTGTGGCCTGGCCGATATGGATCTAGAATATGATCAAACATAACAACGTGCCTGTTCGCATTCAACCCGTGCCCACGGAATGACGCATTCCATCCTAGTTATGATGCTGCTCGTTTGGTCTTGCTGCTCAAGAGCCGGGCCAGTCCGTAGCTCAAACCGAAAACACCCAACGTGCCCACGAGTCCGGCAGCGACAGTCGCTACGCTCTCGTTGCCGATGCCAGGGAACACGTAATCGGGTATAATCTCATAGGGCGCTTCCTCTGCCCGGTCGATAAACCCTTCATCTTCAGCAATCCGCTCCAGACCATCCGGGTGTGGAGAAGCCAGCGGCGAGAAAAGCGTCACAGCCAGAGCGATCAGCAAACCGGCCAACCACCAGTACTTTTTGAACGCACTCATTGTTGTCTCCT
>JAFGJF010000474.1 GCA_016929205.1 Anaerolineae bacterium | reverse complement strand
TCGTAGCCGGTGGCGACAATGATCGCGCCGACGTCTTCCCAAACCACCTTGTCCTCGATTCCAAAGTCGATCGCTTCCAGCTTGCCACACGCCTCGACGCATTTGTAGCACTGAATACAGGCGTCCATATCGACGGTATAGATCAGGGGGACGGACTGGCTCATGGGCACGTAAATGGCTTTGCGTGGGGCCAGGTTCATCTCGAAATAGTTGGGTACTTCGATGGGGCAGACCTTGACGCACTCGCCGCAGCCGTTGCAGCGGTCCGCGCGGACGTACTTGCTCTTTTCGCGCAGCTGCACTGAAAAGTTGCCGACAAATCCTTCTACTCGCTCCACTTGGGTGTAGGTTCTGACATCTACTTGAGGGTGACGCGCCGCGTCAACCATTTTGGGTGCAAGTATTCAAATGCTACAGTCCATAGTGGGGAATGTTTTGTTGAGCTGGGCCATCACCCCGCCAATGGTCGGCTGTTTTTCGACCAGGATCGTTTCAATGCCTTGATCGCCCAGGTCCAGTGCCGCGCTGATCCCGGACACCCCGCCGCCGATGACCATCGCCCGCTTGGTGACAGGCACGGTGATCATATCCAGCGGGGTGAGGAAGGCGGCCTTGGCGACGGCCGCGGCGGTCAGGTCTTTGGCTTTTGCCAGCGCCCCTTCCCGGTCGTGACCGTGTGCCCAGGTGCACTGCTCGCGGATGTTGGCCATCTCCATCAAGAACGGGTTCAGGCCTGCTTCGGATACGGCCGCGCGAAAGGTTGGCTCGTGCATACGCACCGAGCAGGCTGAAACCACGACGCGGTTCAGGTTGTATTTGACGATGTCTTCTTTGATCAGGTTCTGACCGCTGTCGGCACAGGCGTACAGCGTGTCGCTGGTACGCACGACGCCGGGCAGCGTTGCTGCGTATTCTGCCACCTCGGCCGGTGGAATGACGCCGGCAATGTTGTTTCCGCAGTGACAGATGTATACGCCGATGCGCAGTTCCTCATCCTTTCCATTGTCTTTTCCCATTTTCGCTCCTTGCTAGTGTATCTTGTTGGGATACAATGTATGGTAGAGCTAGAGTTCTTGTCTTTCGATCGTCCCAAAGAGAGGCGGCGCTGCGCGATGTGATCCGTTTGCTGCCGCCCTCTTTTGTTTAGCCTCTGGGGCCGATCACTTCTTCGACTGCCAACTTGTGCCGCGCTTGCTGCGCGCGGCGGTCTGGCGTGGTCAGTTCGAGTGCCTCTTTGGGACACCACTTGACGCACTGCGGGCCGTCCTCTTCGTCTTCGCATTGGTCGCAGATTTCGGCCAGCTTGGATGCGGGGTTGATCGAGATCGCGCCAAAATCGCAAGCCTCGATGCACCACGCGCAGCCGTCGCACAGATTGGCGTCGATGTGGATGATGCCCGTCATCTTGTCCTGGGTCAGCGCGTCGCGCGGGCAGGCGATGACACATGGGGCGTCCTCGCAGGTCCGGCAGGCGACAGCCGTGATCAGCACCTCTTCGGCGCGGACGGTTCGGATGCGGCTGCGATAAGTGTTAAATTCGCCGGTCTTGGTATAGGAACAGATATATTCACACAACTGGCAGCCCACACACTTGGCCGGATCGCAGGTGATGTATTGGTATTTGGATGTAGAAGTAGGCATAATTATCTCCTTTTACGTGATGCGTGATGGGTGAAACGTCAAGAGCGTTTGTTCTCACGTTTCACACCTCACGTTTCAGACGCCAATCTCTTCGGCCACGTCGTCCATGCCCAGGGCAACCAGCTTTTCTTTTGGAATGAGCCCTTCTTTGGTCCAGCCCTTGGCCTTGTAATAGATGTCTTTGAGGTAATCCAATTCTTCTACGGTGACACAGTGCCCGGCAGAAGCGCCTTCCTTAAATTTCTCGTTCATCCAGCGCCAGGGAAGGTGATCGTCGGCCCGGGTCCAGCCCTCGCGGATGTTAAAGGCCTTTTTGATCGTGTGTGCTCGCTCCCCAATCAGGTCCACGGCATCGTAATCGAAATCCCAGCCAGTCGTGGCATTGATCAATTTGGCGATAGCCGGCCACGCGCCTGCCCGGTCGGCTTTGCCGGTAAAGCAGCGGCGGATAAACTTGCACAAGGGCAGCGTGTCATAAACGGCGGCGTACTCTTCGGTGCTCTTGGCCAGTTCACCGCGCGTCTCGTCGACGGTAAAGCGGTCGACGTCTCCCTTGATGTCGGGGTCGTAAGCAGCGGAACGGTTGTGGCAGCCGCCACGCACGCCTGCGGCCAGGCCGAGGGCAAAGGTCTTGAGCGCACGGGCATCATAGCCGGGGCATTCCAGGCCCTTGATGTTCATCGCCCATTTCCAGCTTTCGCTGCCGCGCTCCTCATCCGTTTTGGCACTGGCTTTGCGCGTGCCAAGGGCCAGCAGATCGCCCAGGCCCTCACGGTCGCGGATCATTTCGGCCAGGGTGACGCCTGCTTCGGCATTGCCAAAGTTGGCCTCAAATCCATCCGGGTATTTGGCGCATTTGAAATCCGCTTTGCTGAAAACACCCTTTTCAAAGCTCTCCATCGCCCAAGAGATGGTCACGCCGCTGCTCATTGTATCCATGCCGCTTCGATCGCAGATGTCGATCATTTTGATCGCGGCCTGTATGTCGCCGATGCCGCAGTTTGAGCTGACCGCGTACAGTGATTCGTACTCGATTCCCGTCATCGCGCCGGCATAAGGACCGTCTTTGGCGCGCGACATTTGCTCGCAGCCAATGGGACACTGGGCGCAGGCAATGGTTTTGACCCTGTTATTTTCATACAGATACTCGCCACTGACGATTTCGGCGTGTTCGAATACGCCCTCGCTATAGTTGCGCGTGGGCAGCAGGCCGATGCTGTTCATGTTGAGGACGTTGGACACCGTGCCCAGAATGCGGTACTTTTGGGTATGGGGGCCCTGCGCGGCATCCGAGATGTCGAAAGACAACTGGAGCAAGGTTTCTGGATCGGCGACGGTCACACCGTTTGTACCTCGGACAGACAGGGCTTTGAGTTTCTTGGAACCCCACACCGCGCCGTGCCCGGTCCGACCGGCCTGGCGCCCGTCGTTGGTGACGTTGGCAAAAAGGACCTGCTTTTCACCCGCCGGGCCGATGGTAGCAGAGCGAACCTGGTCGTCACCCAGTTCCTCGCGGATTGCTTCTTCGGTTTCGAACGTGCCGAGCCCGAGCATGTGTTCTGCCGGGCGGAATTCGACACGCTCATCGTCGATAAAGACGTTGACCCACGATTCGCTGGCGCCGTGGACGACAACGCCGTCCCAGCGGGCGCGTTTGAGCGCGATGGCAAACCAGCTTCCCGACAGGCTGTCGCCGATGAAACCGGTGAGAGGGGACTTGCTGGCCAATCCCCATTTTCCGCCAACCGGCACCGGCGTCCCGGCAAAGATGCCGCCGGCGATGCAGATGGGATTTTCTGGAGAAAGGGGATCGCAGCCTGGTTCGATGTTTTCCCAGCACAGACGAGAGGCCATCGAACACCCGCCGATATAGATCTTGTACCACTCTTCCGGTTTGGGTTCGACCCACGTTTTGCGCGCGGTCAAATCGATGTGAAGAATCTTACCACTGTAACCATACATACTTATCCTCCTGCAGACATAGACATGAGTACAATTCGATCACCATCGTTGAGACTGTCTTGCATTTGATTCTGTTGGATCATTCGTTTGCCGTCGACGTTAAAGATATTTGGAGATTGGAGTGCGCTGCCGTTGGATTGGATGACATCGCCAATCATAGCCGGGTACGTTGTGCCTAACACACGCACAAGTTCTTGAAAGGTTGTTCCTTTTATCAAGTCGAAATCCCTGGCTTTTGTTCCTGTAATTAACCGAGAAAGACCTAAAAATTCTACAGATATACGCATATATCCCACCTAAAATAGAAAACTCGCAGCACAGGCCGCCGGGGTCTGGTTTCGTCATCGAAAGGTGCCCTCTGTTGGGGTGTGCTACGAGCCAGATACATAGAGTATTCTCGTCCAAGTTGACTTGAGTGTAGGTGCATTATACTAAAATTCACGGATCTTGGCAAAATGGAGGATAGCAGCAACCGGGCAGTTTGCCAATCTTGCCGTTTTGTGCTAAATTCATAATGGGGGTAGATGATGTGCGATGACCGTATCGGGTCAAAGCAACGGAGCGCAGAATGAAAGCCTTTTTGGTCGATGATAACCCGATTGCGCTGACCATGTTGAGCAACGCTCTCCAGGATGCCGGGTATGAAACCGTCGTTTCTGATAACGGCATCGAGGCCCTGGAGAGAATCCCAATCGAGCGTCCTGATGTGATCATTCTCGACGTGATGATGCCCGAGATGAATGGTTTCGAAACAGCACAACGCCTTCGCGAGCGTCCGGCGACAGCCCGAATTCCCATCCTTTTGTTGACCGCTCGCGACCAGGTTGAAGACCGGATCAAGGGATTTGACTCAGGAGCAGATGATTACGTGATCAAGCCGATCACGCCGCCCGAATTGATCGCTCGCGTTCGATCTCTTGTTCGGCGAGCGGCTATCTATGCCAGCACAGAGTGGCTCGCAAGGGGGCGCATGGTTGCGTTTCTTGGCGTCAAGGGCGGTGTAGGGACGACGACGTTGGCTGTCAATACGGCTATTGCGCTTGCCCAACAAGAGCACGATGTGGTTCTGGTGGATTTGCATCCCTGGAGCGGCGCGGTTGCCGTGCAGCTGGGGTTGGCCCCTCAAGCCAGTCTGGCGACGTTGGCCGAAAAGAGCGTCAGCGGCATCACCCGGAACCTGCTGGAAAGCTGCCTTGAGCGCCACACGAGCGGCGTTCAGGTCTTGGCTGCGACGCACCAGCAGTCCAGACAGTCGGGCCAACTTGATCGCAAGCAGGTCATTCGCGTGCTCGAACACCTGGAATCGATGGCCAAGACGACGGTTTTCGACGCCGGCAACGGACTGTCATCTATGGCGGTAGAGGCAGTGAAAAACAGCCACTTGACGGTGCTGGTTACCGAGTCAGATGCGCTGACACTCACTTTGGCGGGTCATTTGCTTCAGCAGCTGGAGCAAATCATATTGGGTGGGGATAACCGCCTGGGGGTAGTGGTCGTTAATCGTTCGAGTCCTGTTTCCCCCGTTACGCCTGAGGAAGTAGAAAAGCAGTTGGGCCACAAAGTACTTTGTGTGTTCGAATATGAGCCCGAGATCTGTTTTCACGCTTCCAAGACGCGTACGCCCGTCTTGCTTGGGCAACCCGATGCCGGTATGGCGTTACAGGTCCGAAAGCTCGCCAAGATGATGCAAAAATGAATACGAATGACCTGCTATCTCGCGCCGCCGATCTGATCATCCGCGCACGGCACGTCACCGTACTGACCGGCGCTGGCATTAGCACACCCTCTGGCATCCCGGATTTCCGCAGTTTCAAATCTGGACTGTGGAACAAGACGAATCCGTTTCTTGTTGCCTCTCTGCAGGCATTTCGAATCCGGCCGAGCTCGTTTTTCGATTGGATCCGTCCTCTGGCACGCACTCTGTTGGATGCTGTTCCTAATCCTGCACATCTCGCGCTGGCCCAGTTGGAGAAAATGGGACGCCTCGGATCGATCGTGACCCAAAACATTGACAATCTGCATCAAAAGGCCGGATCTCAAAACGTCATCGAGATACATGGCCATATCCGCCAGGCAACCTGTGTTCGGTGTTATCAGTCGGTTTCGACGGACTCGATTCTGCCTTTGTTTATCGAGGACAACGGCATTCCGCACTGCGAGCGATGTGGTGGGGTTCTCAAGCCTAACGTCATCCTCTTTGGCGAGCAGCTGCCTGTTGCCGAGGTTCGCGCGGCCCAGCACGCGGCGCGAACGTGTGACTTGATGCTGGTCGCCGGGACCTCTTTGAGCGTTGCCCCTGCTGCCGATTTGCCTTTGATTGCCCGGCAGAATGGCGCGGATGTCATTGTCATCGACAAGCAGCCGACTCCAATCGACAAGCATGCGACGTTGGTCATTCGTCAAGATCTTGTTCTTGCTTTGCCTCGTATTGTCGCCCTGATATGCAAACAAAGCCGTTGAGTTGGGGCATCTCGACTCGTCACAGATGCAAATTGGTACTCGATTAGAAAGGATCTAGTATGCCTGGACATCAAGTCGTGGCCGTTATTATGGGGGGGGGAGCAGGGACGCGACTGTATCCTCTCACGCGAGAAAGAGCCAAACCCGCCGTGCCCTTGGGTGGCAAATATCGCCTGATCGACATTCCGATCAGCAATTGCCTCAACTCGGGCATCAACCAGATGTTTGTCCTCACTCAATATCTTTCCGTATCACTCAACCGGCACATTTCGTGGACGTACAACAATATGGGGTTGTTTTCCGGCGGCTGGGTGCAGATCCTGGCTGCCGAACAAGCGCTCGGCGTGCCGGCCGAAGAGTCATGGTATCAGGGAACGGCCGACGCGGTTCGCAAGCAGTTGAACGAGCTTGAAACGGTGGGCGCCGAAACCATTCTGATCCTGGCAGGCGATCACCTGTATCGCATGGACTATCAGGATTTTATCAGACGTCACTACGAGACAAATGCCGACGTCACCATTGCCGTGCAGCCGGTCGCCGCCCAAGAGGCGCCCAGATTGGGCATTCTCGCTGTCAACGACCAAGGCGAGGTGACCGACTTTGAGGAAAAACAGTCCGATCTGGCTGTGATCGAGGCGTTCAAGAGCGGCGATGATCCCGAAAAGCCTTTCCTGGCTTCGATGGGCATTTATGTCTTTAGGCGACGCGTATTGACCGAGCTATTGAACACGGTCTCCGAGTCCGACTTTGGCCATCACATTATTCCAGAGGCGATCCGCCGCTATCGTGTGGCGGCGTTTACCTTTGACGGGTATTGGGCCGATATCGGGACGATACGGGCTTTTTACGATGTGAATTTGCTGTTGGCGCAGCCCGATCAACCGTTTAGCTTTTACGATCAAGCGCATCCGATCTATACACACCCCCGATTCTTGCCGCCAACGAGATCGGATGACTGCCATCTCGAACAGGTTCTCGTTTCAGAAGGGTGCAAGCTCAATAAAGCGATGATCCGAGAATCGGTGATCGGCGTTCGCAGCGCTATTGGGCCGGACACGCGCATTGTGCGCACGCTGATGATGGGCAGTGACTATTATGATAACGATCAACGTTGTGATCCCGGCGGGCGGTGTCACGACATTCCGTTGGGCATCGGATCGGGATGCAATATCGAAGGCGCAATCTTGGACAAGAACGTCCGCATTGGCAAAAACGTGGTCATTCGCCCGCACGCCCCCGACGAGAATGGCATTTTTCCTCCTGGCAGCTCCCCCGGCAGGGAACTGTATGTGGTTCGCGACGGTATTGTCGTCGTACCCAAGAACACCGAGATCGCAGATGGCACGGTGATCTGAGCGCGTTGGAAACACAGTCTGGCTTTTGCCTTTTGTTTGGTCATGTGTTAAAATCACGTTTTCATACGCAGATCGATTCAGTCACCGCGTTCGCGATGTTATTTTATGCATAAACAATTTGTCTTTTGGTTGGTCTCGATCTCGGTCGTCATCGTTGGGGCCGGATCCTGTTCTTCTCAAACTGGCGTTGAAAAACTGGCCACACCACTCGTGACCGATATCATCGAGCCGCCCGCTGTCGTCTCCAGGGGAGGTGTGCTCGTCCAGGCCATTTTTGCCGACGTAAAAACGTTCAACCCTCTCCTGGCTGTCGATCCATGGTCGGTGGCACTGTGTAAATTGATGTTCGAGGGGTTGGTGATGGTCGATCCATTTACCGGTGAACTGGTTCCCAACCTGGCCCAAGCGTGGTCGGTCACAGAGGATGGCCTTGTCTACACCTTTACCATCCGGCCGGGGCTGCTTTGGTCGGATGGGGCGCCGATCACGGCCTATGATTTTTATTTCACCTATCAAGCGCTGTTGAGCGGGCAACTGGTTACGGCCAACAATGAATTCGTGTCCAACGTTCAAGACATCGTCGTTTTGGACGATTATGCCGTCTCGGTCAGGTTTTCGGAACCCGACTGCGCAAACTTGGGCGATCTGGTGTTAGGGTG
>JAFGJF010000473.1 GCA_016929205.1 Anaerolineae bacterium | reverse complement strand
GACCGCGGCAATCTCATCCAGGTCATCCAGCATCCCGATCTGTGGATCCACCAACAAAGAGAGGATCGTGTCGATCGCCACGGCGTGATCGGCGACCGGGCGCACATCACGCTTGTCCTGGCCCTCGGTAGGACTGTAGCGCACGATGGCATCCTCTGCGCCGATGCGCTCGACAATGCCGTTGCAGATCACCTGCTCACCCTCCATCTCGATCAACTGATACTTGACCGAAGAGCTGCCGCAGTTGAGCACCAGAACCTTCATGTTGTCCCCTTTTTTTTTCAGTGTGAAAAATCGGCGGTCGCCCTAGACCGAGGTGACCGCCGTCGAATTCTAAAAATATGCTTCGTAGCCCTCAAGATGCAGCGCGTCGCGCATAAACTGCATCTCGCGCTTGAGGTTTGGATTGACGGGGATGCCGTTCCGACGGCGCTCCTTTTCCATCTCGAACTCTTTTTCGCCGGCCACATAGATCCGGTCTTCGCCCGGCGCCTTGCGCGAGTTTTGCAGGGCCCGCATGATGCCGCCGGCGATGCGCCGGAATTCTTCAACCGGCACAAAACGGGCAATGTCGATGGCCATGAAAAAGTGGCCCAGCATAAAGGGCCGCCGCGATCCGTCAGGGGCATAACCCGTCAGGTCTTTCATAAACGCGCCGCCCGACATCGCCGCCGACAGGATCTCGACCATCACCGCCAGGCCGTAGCCCTTGTATCCGGCAAATTCCTCGCCGGCGCCGCCCAGAGGAAGCAGCGCGGCCGTGCCCGTGTCAAAACATTTGAGGATCGCCGAGGCCTCGATCATCGGCTTGCCCTCTACGTCGACCACCCAGCCTGTGGGCACAGGCTTTTGTGCGCGCTCGGCGACTTCGACCTTGCCCCGCTGGCAGATCGCGGTTGCCATGTCCAGGCAAAAAGGATAGGGCAGATCGGTCGGGGCCGCAAAAGCAATGGGGTTGGTGCCCAGCATCGGTTCGGTGCCAAAGGTGGGAGAAATCGATGGCCGGGCATTGGTCACGGTAAAACCGATCATCCCTTCTTTGACGGCCATCAATGGATAATAGCCGGCGATGCCAAAATGGGTGCTGTTGCGCACCGCTACCGAACCCATGCCGTAACGACGCGCCTTGTCGATCGCCATCTGCATACAGCGGTACGCGATCACGTGCCCCACGCCATGATGCCCATCGACGAGTGCGGTCGTCTCACTTTCCTGGACAATTTCCAGCTCAGTGTGGGGCAAATGGACGCCCGCCACCAGGCGGTCATAATAATACTTGAGCCTTCCCAGACCGTGCGACTCGATGCCGCGCAGGTCCGAGTTGATCAGGACCTCGGCGCTGATGCGTGCGTCTGCTTCGGGAACGCCCCGGCCCTTGAACACGTCCACCATAAAGCGCTGAATCACGTCTACGGGAATGCGCTCGATCTCTGCCATCCATCCTACCTTTCTGTGTTCAATTTACCTGAAGGTTTCTCAAAAGTCAAATCAAGCCGCGTGCATGTCGAACCAATTCTCACCCACTTCGACGTCGACCTTGAGCGGCACACTCAACTCGTATGCGCTTTCCATCACCTGGCAGGTCAGCGCCACCACCTCGTCCACTTCGTCACGGGGCACTTCGAGCACCACCTCGTCGTGCACCTGGAGCACCATCCGCGCCCGGAGGCCGTGCTCCACCAGCACCTGCGCCAGGCGGATCATTGCAATTTTCAAGATGTCGGCGGCCGTGCCCTGGATGGGGGCATTGATCGCCTGGCGGATGGCGGCGGCTTGCGCTCCGGCGTAGGCTCGCTGGGTGCTCTTGAGTTCGGGAAAGTAACGACGCCGGCCCAACAGAGTTTCCACGTACCCCCGCTCGTAAGCCAGATCGCGTGTCCGGTCCAGCCAGTTCCGGACGCCGGGATAACGGCTAAAGTAGGTGTCGATAAAGCGTTCCGCCTCATCAAAGTCCAGCCCGCTCTGCTGCGCGAGACCAAAGGCGCTCTGTCCATAGATCAGGCCAAAGTTGACCGTCTTGGCAAGTTGGCGCTGATCCTTGGTCACCTGCTCGATGGGGATGCCAAAGACCGCCGCCGCCGTGCGCGCATGTACGTCCTGGCCGCGACGAAACGCATCGAGCAGCTCCGCGTCCTGCGAGACGTGCGCCAGGATGCGCAGCTCGATCTGAGAATAGTCGGCGGCGACAAAGACCCAGCCTTCGCGGGGGATAAATCCCTTGCGGATCTGGCGTCCCAACTCGGTGCGGATCGGGATATTCTGCAGGTTAGGACTGCTTGATGAGAGCCGCCCGGTCACCGCTCCAGTCTGATTGTACGAGGTATGGATGCGCCTGGTGCGCGGGTTGATCAAGGTCGGCAGCGCGTCGACATAGGTCGAGCGCAGCTTGCTGATCTGGCGGTGCTCCAGGATCAGGGCAACCACCGGATGCTTGCCTTTGAGCAGATCGAGCACATCGGCGGCCGTGGAATAGCCATGCGTCGTCTTGCGGATCCCCTGCCTGGGCAGACGAAGTTCATCAAACAACACCTCGCCCAACTGCTTGGTCGATTGAATGTTGAACTTGTGGCCTACCAGGGCATAGATCTCTTGTTCAATGCGCCGCTGCTCCCGCTCCAGCTCGCCCGACATGTGGGCCAGAAACGAGGCATCCAACCGGACGCCGGCTTGCTCCATTTCACACAGGACCGAGACCATGGGCATCTCGATATCGGCAAACAATTCCCACTGATCCAACTCGTGAATCTGTTTCGAGAGCATCTCCACCAGACGCAGTGTCATGTCTGCATCGGCGCAGGCATAGGGAATGGCATCGGCGATCGGGACTTGACTGAATATTTTTTGTGATTTGCCTCTGCCCATCAAGTCGGTGATCTCTGTCATCTCGATCCCCAACAGGTTAAACGCCAGCGCCTTGAGCCCCAACTGGCGGCCGGGATCGAGCACCCAGGCGGCGACCATCGTATCAAAAGCCAGTCCCTGCACTTCAATACCTGCCTGCTGGCGCAAGACGATGATATCATAGCTGGCATTGTGGCCGTATTTGGCGAT
>JAFGJF010000472.1 GCA_016929205.1 Anaerolineae bacterium | reverse complement strand
TCGGCGGTCTGATCTGCTGGGAGAACTATATGCCGCTGGCGCGAATGGCGCTGTACGCCAAGGGGATCGAGATTTACCTGGCACCGACCGCCGACGCGCGAGATAGCTGGCATGCGACGCTGCGCCACATTGCCTGCGAAGGCCGTTGTTTTGTGCTCGGTTGCAACCAGTTCGTGACCAAGTCGATGTATCCGGCCGACCTGACTGGATTGGCAGATCTGGATGATCAGCCGGAAGTGATGTGTCGGGGGGGCAGCGCGATCGTTTCGCCTTTGGGAGAGGTGTTAGCTGGACCGCTGTATGATGCAGAGGGTATCCTCTATGCCGATCTCGATTTGGGCGAGATTGCGCGCGCCAAGTTTGATTTTGACGTGGTCGGTCACTATGCCCGCTCCGATGTGTTCCAGTTGGTCGTTAACGAGCAGCCAATGTGGCCGACCAGATTTGAGTGATAACGCGTGATTGCGTTATGGATGTTTTTCTTCTCTTGCCATTTCTTCCATCTTTTTGCGAAGGCTGAGGGGACGCATATCGGTCCATACTTCCTCGATATAGGCGAGACATTCCTGCTTGAGCCCTTGCTTGCCCGCGTCTCGCCAGCCAAGGGGGAGTTCCCGGCTGGCCGGCCAGATGGAATATTGTTCTTCATGGTTGACGACGACTCTAAAGATGGTGTTTTCATCTTCCCAGGACATAGGTGTGTCATCCTTTAATAGGCATATAGACAAAAGCCAGAGATCTCAAGAACATTGGCTTTAATATCTTAAAATCAGTCCGATGATGCAACAAGCCGCGCAAAGGCCGCGCCAAATTCCTCACCTTTTTTCAGTTCTTCTTCCGTTGGTGCGCCGACGAATTCAAAAGGATCGCTCAACTGCCATTTGAGCGGGGCGACGATTCTTTCAAAGTCGCGCTGCGCGCCGCCACTCCAGCCATAGCTGCCGAAACGTGTCGCGATTTTGTTTCTGATCCGCTTTTGTACTGCCATATCCAGCACCTGTGCCATTAGTGGGAACAAGCCGCCTTCATAGGTCGGCGCGCCAACCATCACGCCTTTTTGTGTCCACAGCGAAGGCAAGATATAGCTGACATGCGTCTGGGCGGCGCTGAAGATGTTGACCGGCACGCCTGCTTCCGAGATGCCCTGGGCCACGGCATCCATCATTTTCTCGGTATTGCCGTACATTGAGCCGTAAATCAGGGTCACACCCGGTTCGGTGGGACCGGTGGCGTATTCGGCCCATTTTTTGTAGAGATTGACGATCGTTTCCGGGTGTTCGCGCCAGATCAAGCCGTGAGAAGGGGCGATGATCGCGACGGGCACATCCTTTAGTTTGTCGATTGCCTTGAGCACCGACGTGCTGAACAGGGCGACAATGTTGACATAGTAGCGCAATGCCTCGCGCTGGTAAAAACCATGATCCTGACACTCGTCGTCAAAAATGACGCCGCGCAGCGCGCCATAGCTTCCAAACGCATCGCAGGAGAATAGGATTTTCTCTTTTGTCTCATAGGTGACCATCGTTTCCGGCCAGTGGACAAAAGGCGCATGCACGAATTGCAGTGTGTGTTTGCCCAGTGAGAGCGTGTCGCCGTCCTGCACGACGCGCACATTGTCGGTCACGCCATAGAACGACTCCAACATATCGCGCGTCTTTGGGGTGCCCAGAATGATCGCATTGGGCGCCACGCGGCGCAGCACACGCAGCACGCCCGAGTGATCCGGCTCCATGTGGTTCATGACAATGTAATCCAACTGCGAGATGTCGATCACGCTGGCGATCTGGTCGAGAAATTCGTCCGTCTTGAGCGCTTTGCTCAGGTCGATGAGCGCGTTTTTCTCATCGTCGATGAGATACGAATTGTACGATACCCCTTCCTGGGTGATCGGCCACAACCCTTCAAACAGATCGGTCGTGCGGTCGTTGACCCCGATCCAGTAAACATCTGGTTTGATTTTTACCTGTTGCATACTTGCTCCTTACCTTTTGCTTTCATATTCTTTTTTATCCAGGAATCGCACCGCTTCGATGGCTGCTGCCGCACCTGTGCCGACAGCGGTGGCAATCTGGCGAAAGACAGGATCCTGAACGTCGCCGGCGGCAAACACGCCTTCCACGCTGGTTCGCTGCCTTTTGTCGGTGAGGATATAGCCTGCCTCGTCAAGGTCGAGCTGACCCTGGAAAAGTTGAGTGTTGGGGGTGTGTCCCACGTAAATAAAGACGCCATTTGTCTCGATCTCGCCGCGTTCGCCTGTTTTGACGTTTTGTACCTGGACGGCTCGTGTTTTCTTTTCGCCCAATATCTCTAGAACGACCGTGTTCCACAGAAATTTGATTTTGGGATTGGCAAAAGCTCGCTCTTGCAGGATTGGGTCGGCACGAAGCTCGTCGCGGCGGTGAACGATTGTGATCTCGTCGACGAGGCGGCTCAAAAAAAGGCTTTCGTCGATGGCGCTGTTTCCGCCACCGACGACGACAACACGTTGGTCTTTGAAAAAGTAACCATCGCAGGTGGCGCAATACGAGACGCCATTGTTGCGAAATTTATCTTCGCCGGGCACACCCAGTGTGCGTGGCGAAGAACCTGTGGTGATGACGATCGTCTTGGCGGTATAGCTCTGCAAGTTGGTTTGAATCTCAAAGGGATAGGTCTGTAAATTGATGCTTTTGACCATATCAAATTGCACGTTGGCCCCAAATCGCTCGGCCTGGGTTTGCATTTGCTGTGCCAGGGCGGCGCCCCCCACGCCTTCCGGGAATCCTGGATAGTTTTCGATATCGGTCGTCGTTGCTGCTTGCCCGCCCACGACCTCACCGATGAGAACCAGCGGTGCCAGGTCAGCGCGCGCGCCGTACAAGCCTGCCGTCAAGCCGGCAGGCCCGCCGCCAATGATAATCATATCTTGTTCTGCTTTGGCCTTGCCGGGCATCGCCAGGCCCAGGCCCGGCGCAAAGACCAGTTCCGTCATTGTTTTTCTCTCCTTTGAATGCCGTGTATTGGCAGGTATCTTGGAAGAATCCAGGGTGATGCAGGTCAGAATGGGCTTCCGACCTGCTGTTGCCCTTGATTCTGGAAAGAACCTTACCGATCCTTGTATCTAGAGCTGTGCTTTCAGCGTGGTGTGCTGCTCGTTTCGCCACACACGCAGCTCTATGGATTGATTGTGTTGTGTCCGAGCCATAATGCTGTGCACATCTTGATCGGTGCGCACCGGTTGCCCGGCCAGTTGAACGATCACGTCACGAACGCGCACGCCGGCATACGCCGCCGTTGAAGCGACATTGACCCGGCCTACATAAGCACCCTCAGGCAGCTGGATACCTTTGTTGGCGGCGACCTGTTTGGCGTCGGCGACTGCTACACCCAGTTTGGGTGGGTGGCTTGCTCGTCGCTGCAATAACTGATCGATAGCCGGTTGGTTAAAGCCAAGCACGATTTGTCCATCGATAACAATGACCGGCACGCCCTGCTGTCCCGACATGGTGACCATCTCTATCGCCGCGTGTTGATCTCGACTGACGTCGATTTCGCTAAAGTGCACATTCTGCCGTTTGAAATAGATCTTGGCCTGGTGACAAAAACCACAAGTTGGTGTGGTATAGATGACAACGCTCATCGCTCAACAATCCTCGTCACAGATGTGCGGTACGCCGGATGGTCATTGATCCGATCAAGCGTTGCCGGGAACTTTGGCCTCATAGCCCGCCGCCTGGACTGCGGCGACGAGATCATCTATTTTGATCGCATTTTTGTCTTGGACGGTGACAATGGCTTGTTCGCGCTCGTGGCTGGCCTCAGCTTCTTGCACGCCGGGCACGGCCAGCAGCGCCTTTTTGACGCGCATTTCGCAGTGAGCGCAGCTCATGCCTTTGACAGTCAACTCGATTTTTTCTTTCTTTTTAAACAAAGACACCATTTGTAAGCTCCTGTTCGCATCTTTTTCATAGTTTGGGGCGGGATCGCTCCCGCGATAACGGGCTGGTTGTTCGAGCCTACTGAAAAGACACCATAAGGCCCTGTTTCCTTACCCCCTTGTCCCTATCCGAATTTCTCAAACCGATCCTGGTCCGCTTTGCAGATGGGACACTTGAGCGGGGGTCTGGGGCGAGCGCACAGGTATCCGCACACCTTACATCGCCAAATGGGGATGCCACTTGTGGTAAAACCGACCAACTCGTCGTGCGTCTCTGCGGTTTCTCCGCGTCGATCGGGTATCGGCTCGGCCTGTGCCCGTCCCTGTGCGATTTCTTGTGAAACGTACAGCGCGCAGTAACACGTGCCATAATCGTCCAAATCGGCATCGCGATAATCACAGGGGCAGATGATGTCCAGATCCTTTTCTCGGATGCCGTCGGCCAGGCGGCAAGGGCAGGCCCAATAGCCGTATCGTTCTTGGTTGATTAACAACCCGTCCATCAAATCGAGAACGAGTTCGAGATCAGAGTTGAGAAAATACCCGGAAGCCTCACCTTCCTGCTTTAGGCGTTCGTACAGATCACGTGCTTGGCTCATAACTCCAGGACCTCGCGCAACCGGTCTTCCTTAAAGCCAACGATAACCTCGGTGTCGGCAACGACGATGGTGGGAAAGCTTCCTTTGGGGTTCCACTGGCGTACGATGCGCATCACCTCGTCGCGCTCAGCGCCCTTGAGTTGGTCGACATAGGTGCATTCGTGCTCGATGTCATTGTCTTCCAAAAAATGTCTCGCTTTTCTGCACCATCCGCAGGTGCTCAATGCATACAGGTGTACTTGTTTCAACGTTGTCTCCTATCAAGATGGGTTGAGGATATTGATCACAGGTTCCAATCTGACCTGGTGAAAAATCAAACGGCACAATTGAAAGCGTTGTTCATAGCCGTGTAGATTGTATTCAAAGTCTTCCAGCCTGCCAATTTTCGGCAGCATAGCCCGGACCTCGCCATCTTGCATCACCTGTGGGGTAAGGATCGCGTCGTCGCCGCGCGAAAGGTGGCTGACCCGCGAGGCGATGTTGACCGTCGCTCCGAAATAGTCCAGGGTGTCGTTCAATGTGACCGTGATACACGGCCCGATGTGGATGCCGAGGCGAATGGATAGCGCTGCCTGGTCGCTCAGTTCGAGGCGTGTGTTCAGTGCCTGGATGCCGTCGTGCATATCCACCGACGCCTGCACCGCATCGGCGGGAGAGAGAAAGGTGCACATGACTGCATCGCCAATGGTTTTGATTGTGACCCCTTGGTTTCGGATTGCAGCATCGAACAGGACGTCAAAGTGCTCTCGCACCCAGCCAAACGCTTTGGGATCGCCTTCGCGGGCATACATTGCCGTTGATCCGCGCAGGTCGGTGAACAGCAGGACGATGCGCGTGACCTGGAGGCTTTCCCCGGAGGGCAGCACCTGGTCGCCAAAGAGATCTCGGAAGGGCTGGACGTTTAGCAGTTCCAAACCGTAGGTAGGTAGAAAGCCCGGCTTGAAGGCGGGCTCCTGGTCGGCTACCTTTCGGACGGATGCATTGACCGTAAAGGTGACGTGGATTTCGTGATCAAGGTGTGTTACAAAACTGACCTGGCACTGGGGGCAATACTCTTGTGTTTGTCCTTGTTCCAGGGTAAAAAAGGTGCGTGCCCGGTTCTGGCAATGTGGGCAGTGTACGTCCCAATTGAGGTCGAACAGCCCTTCCTGGACGGCATAGGCCATCAGTGCCAACGTCTGGTGGACGTCTATATCCAGTGCGGCAGCCAGATAGTTCGGGTTGATCTTGACCAACTCGTCATCTTGGGCATCGCGCACATAGTCGGCTAATCTGTCCAGCGTCGTTTGAGAGATGCCATAGCGCTCCATCTGTGCGAATCGTGCCCGCGGGTCAGGTTTGCGCTTGTGAAACAGCATGTTACATGACCTCCTATGGCGGGCCCCCTCTTGTAGCAAGACAAGAGGGCCTCAGAGAATGTTCTTCTCTGAGGCCTGTGATCGTTTAAGGACTAGCCGATGCCAATCTCTTTGCTGGCTTCCCACAAGCCGTGGATGTTGCAGAATGACACAGCTTGCAGCGTGCCCGGCTTTTCGATTTTGAGCACTGCCATAGCGGCAGGCGATGTGTAGACGTCACCTGCGCCGTGCGAGGTGAATTCGAAATGGCCGACCTGCAGTGGTGCTGCGCCGCCCTCGGGCAGGAAATACAACGAGATCCAGCCGATGTGATGTTCGAGTGTGTTTGGGTGGGCGATCTCTTTGCCCAGGCTAGCTTTGACCTTAAAGGTCTCGCCGGCTTTGACCGTATCTGGTGCTTCGATGACGGGTGCGTGTTTTTCTTTTTTCCAATCAGCTTGCTTGATCGTTTCGCTTAACGCAGACATTTTTTACCTCCTCATGTCTTTCCAATACGCCTAAAATGCTTTGAATTGTGTCCGTGAACAAACCGGGCATTTGTCAGGAGCTTCGCCGATGACGGTATGCCCGCAAACCTCGCAAATATGCACCGTCGTGGCCTCCCGGTCTTGCCCGGTCCCGACCAATTGCCTGGCTTCATTGTACATTGCTTCGTGGATTTTTTCAGCTTCCAGCGCATAGTGGATGCTGAGTATGGCGCCCTTTTCGCCTTGCAGCTTGGCAACGGCGTCGTAAGCGGGGTACATCTCGGTAACCTCAAAATTCTCGCCGCCCATTGCTTCTTTCAAGTTGGCAACCGTATCGCCTACACCGTTTAGTTGTCTAAAGTGGTTGGTGGCGTGTACTTGTTCAGCGTAGGAAATGGCTCTGAAAAGGCGCGCAACTTGGGGGTATCCCTCTTTTTCTGCCTGATCGGCAAAGATCATGTATTTCATATGTGCCTGGCTTTCGCCGGCAAAAGCCGCTTCCAGGTTGGCTTGAGTCATTGCATGCATCTTTATCCTCTGTTTTCATCAAGATGGGCATGTAGGGAGATGCGCCCATCACCTTTGTCTGTTGCGAGCGAGACGCTCGCGCTGTTAAATCTTTGAGTCTTGAATGTCGCCGCGTGCCAATGCGGCGAGGTTGAAATCTGGTGACAACAGCCTGTGTTTGTAGGCCGAGACATCGATCTGTTTTTGGATCAGTTGCTGAATGGCACGCGTATCCTGAACATCTCCCAACAGAATAGCGCCCGTGATCTGGCCATCCTTTAAAACGAGCTTTTTGAACATGCCGGCGGCTTGATCCATTTGCTTTGTGGTGTCCCATCCCTCATCGTCGGCGGCATTTGAGTTGCCCAGGCAAGTGAGGTTGATGCCGGCTACCTTGAGTGTCGTTGACCGCAGTGTTCCATTGTATGTGGAACTGTCTTGCTTGACCATATTGGCTGCTGCCACACGCGCCTGCTCCATTGCGGCGGGAATGATGCCGTATATCGTACCGTTTGCCTCGGCAGCGTCTCCAGCAGCATAGATATGTGGATCGCTGGTACACATATGTTGATCGACGAGGATGCCTCGGCGTGTTTCAAGGTGAGCCTGTTCTGCAAGTTCAATCCGGGGACGAATTCCAGCAGAGACGATCACCATCTGGCCTTCGATGGCGCGTCCATCCTCAAGTTGTACGCCGGTCACTTGCCCGTTGCCCACGATGGCTTTTGTGGATGCCGAGGTCAAGATCTTGAGCCCCATCCCCTCCAAAAGGTGCTGCAAGACTGCAGCACCCTCTGCGCACAGTTGTTGTGGCAAAAGATGGGGCATAAATTCCAACACGGATACAGTTCTGGTGGGAGCCAGCAGCGATTTGGCCGTTTCCAGTCCGAGCAACCCCCCGCCGATGACAATCGCGTCGTGACTGTTTATCGCTTGTGCCTTAATTTTCTGTGCGTCGTCCAGCGTACGAAGCGTAAAAACCCCCGTTTTGTCTGCCCCTTTGAAGGGGGGGATGAATGGACAGCTACCGGTCGCCAGGAGCAGCTTGTCGTATGCAAACGTGTTATCGTCGGCGAGAGTCAATATTCGGGCGTGAGGATCCAGAGACACGACTAACGCATTCAGGTGAACGTGGATGTTCTGGTTTTCATACCATTCTGCAGGCCTGAAATACAGGTCTGGCTCTTGGATTTCGCCGGCGATGTGTTTCCACAGCATAGGGCGCCGATAGTAGAGATGAGGTTCTGCGCCCAGGATGTGGATCTCTGCTGACGGATCGATACTGGCTATGTGTTGTGCTGCGGTCACGCCGGCGATGCCGTTCCCGACAATGACGTATTGGGGCATCGTATTCTAGTCTATCTTTTCAAACATGTCCTTGCCGACGCCACATTCGGGACAGACCCAATCGTCAGGGAGATCTTCGAATGCGGTTCCCGGTGCGATGCCTCCATCCGGATCGCCTTCTGCCGGATCATAGATATATCCACATGCCATACATTCCCATTTTGCCATTTTTGTCTCCTTTTCTGTAAAAAAATCGGTTTACATATCCATCTGAACTGGCTCGAACGGTTGCTCCAGTTTAATCACCAGTGGCCTGTTGTGGAAAGACGCTCATAGTTGAGCATAAGCAAATTAAAGTGCGTGCGTTCTGCATCGACCAGAAATTCATAGATCTGCTTTGCGTTTGCGTCTTGAGCTGCCCTGGCTTGTTCGACGTAAAGGTTAAAGCTGTCGTTTTCGATGCCGATAGCGAACAGTAAGGCGTTCATCTCACTGGCGTCGGGTTGGACTGCTGTTTCAAGTGCTTTCCCCTCGGGAAAAAGCGGCGTTTCTAGATCTGCTTTGTGTTTTCCGACGCCCTCGGGCAGAATCCAACCTTTGCCTCCGGTCAACGATTCGAGTTGGCGATTCAAGATGTTTTTGTGCAACACTTCATCGTCGGCAAGCGATCGAAACATCTCAGCGCCTTCGGGATCTGTGACGCGCTGTGCCGCTTTCAAGTAGAATTCATGTCCTTTGGTTTCCAACTCGATGGCTTGTTTCAGCGCATCTAATGCTGCTTGCGTCGCTTTCATCGTGTTTGCCTCTCCTTTGCAATGTGTGCTATTTTTCGAGTGTGCAGATCGCGCCAGGCCGTTTGATACGCAAGGCCAGACTCTCCAAGACGCGAAAATGATGGTTTAATGCTTCGTTGCCCAGGTAAGCGACGGTCAGATCCTGTCCCACGACCAGGTCGAGGTTATGCTTGCCTTGGGCGAGGACGATACCTTGATTTGCAGCTAGCAACAGCGAGCGGAACAGCCCTCCCTCGGCAACATCGCTGATCAACTTGCTGACCAGCCGTCCCATCCCTTGTGCAATGCGTTGAGTCTTGGCGTACAATGCTGGGCTGAGTACGATGGCAAAGGGGCCAAAAAAACCGTTGGCAACCAACTGCGCGGTGGCAGAAACGATGGTTTCGAGTGCCTGGCCTGGTTCGTTCCAATCTCCCAGCTTGGAAGTGGATCGGCCCTGAGCGTTCAACAGGGCACTGAATATCAGTCTGTCCTCTGCGTTGGCGCAGGCGGCGCTGGCTGCCGCTGCCGGCCCCAATTCGAGAGGCAGTCCCTGGCTTTGAGCCGCGGCAAGATCCTGCCATGCTAATTCAAAATCTTGTTCCAGAACGGATAAGGTCAGAAAACTGCGCTCGCTCACGCGGGTTACACCATCATTCTCGCCTACCGAAAGCATAGGAACGGTTTGAGTTCCCAGCCCCAATGGTCCGGTGAGTTCGACGATCTGCCGGCCAACCAAGAGTTGGCGCGCAACGTCGATCACGACTTGGTTCAGTTTGGCCCAGTCTTCTCCGCTTAGTGGTGCATCACCTCGCATTAAAACGTCGGTCATTGATCCCTCCTTGTCTCTTGTATGTACTAGATGCCCTTGTTATTCTTTGGATTTTTTCATCAAGCTGCCAACAGTGAACTTGGTAGGTGCGCGTTTTTGTACCTCATCCAGGATGTCACTGAACAGTTCATCATGATAGATTTCATGATCGCGGATCCGGGTGAGTAGCTCTTTTAACGGTTTATCTTGCAGTTGCGCGATCTGTTGCGTATAATCTTTTGTGACTGCCCTTTCGGCTTCGATGTCGGCTTGCAGCATTTCGGGCAATGTGCCATCTAGCACCAAATCCGTATGTTCCATATCCGGGTGTCCGCCCGCTTGAGCCAAGTGCTCGGCCAACCATCCCATGTGCTGCATCTCGTTGATGGCCTGCATCTCCATCTCGCGACCAATTTCGCAGTCCGGGCCCATAAAGTCGTGATACAGGTATTGCAGGATCACCGTGTATTCGTGCCGTATCCCAGTCTGCAAAATATCCACGATGTGTGGAGATGTTCCCTCGGCGGTGCGTTCTGGCAGTGAGACGGGTGCCTCACCAGCTTCTGCGCCCTCGGCTGTTTCGACGGCGAGCTTTTCGCTCAAATGCGCGAAATCACCCCGATGAGACTTTTCGTCGGCCAAGATCCGCTTTAACAGGCGCTCGATTGCCGGATCCTCTATCACCTCAATTTGGGCCTGGTATTGTGCAATCGCCCGTTCCTCTGCGTCCACATCGTGCGACATCCACTCTGCCGCCTTGCTGCCGGTGAGATCGATATGGCCCCGGGCCATATCCGGTTTGCCGCCTAGCTCGACGACCTGCTCGGCCAGCCAGTCCAGGTGACGCATCTCTTCGCGAGCGATTGCTTCGATCTCTCCGGCTTCTTCGCCTTCGCCGATGGCGTAAGCATGTTGAAGGTATTGGATGATTGCTGCGTGCTCGTCGCGGATGTCGGCATTCAACAGATCAATGATCGCCTGTTTATCCATCGCCAGCCTTTCTAGTCCTATGTTATGCGGACTGCAATCTGCGGATCTCTTGTTCCAAAAAGTCTACATGAAACTGCTCTTCGTGCAGCAGTTTCTCCAGAACTGTCTCTAGTTCGGGCGAATTGGCCTCATCCAGTGCCAACTGGTATTTGCTGGCAGCCGCCTTTTCATCCTCGATCATCACTTTTAGAAACGTTATCCAATCCATTTTTTCCTCCTTTTTTGCGAGTCTCGATTTGAACCGGTGCTACGCACACAGACGAACGCTGTTTTCTGCGATGGCCTCGAATTCACCCAATAGCTAAAAATCTTGATAGACACCTTCGTCGTAAATGGTTTCTACTTTGTTCTTGTGTTTCAGTTCTTCCTGTGCCAGGAACTCGAACAACTTTTTTGTTGCCTCGTCTTTTGTCATCTGGGCCATTGTGGTGTAAAAATCAAAAGAGGATTTTTCGCGGTGCATTGCCACCAACAAGATGTCTTGGAACGTAGCGTTTTCATCCAGGGCGGGTAGAACCAGATATTCGGCCAGCTTGAGATCCTGGATCGTTTTGCCAGTCGCCGGGATGACCGCGTCCAGATCACCGTCGCGCAGCTTTTGCAGCTTGATCTTGTGTTCGACCTCTTGATCGGCCAGATCTTGAAGGGCGTCCTTGATGTGTTGGTGTTTGACCATGTGGATCGCATTGATGTAAAATTCGTACGCATCTTGCTCAAAGTCGATGGCTCTGGTAATGATCTCTTGGATTGTCAGTTCTTGTGCAGGCATTTTGCCTCCTTTATACGATGTCTGTTACGTCAATGCCCACCAAGATCCGGTTGCCTTCGACCTTGACCTTGTAGGTTGGCAAGGGAATCGTTGCCGGCGGGCTCAAGACCTCGCCTGTTGTGACGTCAAAGCGTGCCCAATGGCAAGGGCAGCTGACTACCTGGCCCACAAATTGACCTTTTTCCAGCGAACACTCGCGGTGTGTACATTGTTCATCGGTTGCATAGTACTCTCCGTTCACATTGTACACTAGGATCCTGCGCCCGCCGGCCCAAGCTGAGGCCATCGTGCCGGATGGAATCCGATCTTTGGTTGCCACCTCGATAAAATCGATCACTGCTACCTCCTTTGCGATTTGCTGTAATGTTATTTCTCTATCCCGACAGGCGCACAATTGGGGCAATACCCATAGATCGTTGCCTCGTACCGGATAGCATAATTCCCGCTATTGAGCTTGAAAAGTGATGCCAGTTTATGTTGATCGGTTTGCACGTCCTGTATTTTTCCACATACAAGACAAACGAAATGTGAGTGCATATCTTGAGAGAATTCATAACGGCGCGCATCGTTAGACAGGTTCAATTCGCGTGCTGCACCAATCGCAACCAATTCCCGCAGTGTATTGTAAACAGTGGCCAAAGCGATATCTGGCATACGTTTTGACACGATTTGATGGATTTCTTCGGCTGAGAGATGGGACAACGAACCAGTTGTTGTTTCAATGATCGCCCGACGTTGAGGCGTCATCTTGTATCCATGTGTTTTAAATTTTTGAACGAGTTCTGTCTGTTCCACTAGAGGGCTCCTGATTTATAAGCATTATAAGCTAAAAGCATTTTTTGTCAAGAACAGGCGAATATGCGATTTGCGTTTTTCGTGATTTGGGGTATAATCGGTTTTATATTCGAATATTCGAATATACGGAGAAAAGAGTTGATTGTGGACCAGAAACTAGGACAAGAAGTTCGGTTATTGCACAAACGCATATGTTATGCACTGGGTGATCCAAAGCGGATTTTGCTTTTGTACGCGTTATCCAAAGGTTCGCAGTGCGTCAATGAGCTGGTCGACGTGTTAGAAGTGCCACAATCAACGGTTTCTCGCCATCTGGGCATTCTGCGCGAGCGGGGTCTGGTCAGCGTGGAACGCCAAGGTACTTCGATGTATTATACCTTGACCGATCAGCGTGTCGTCGAGGCTCTGGACCTGTTGCGCGCCATTCTGGATGCGCAGTTGACTGCAGAAGCGAGTCTGACCCAATCGCTGCATACTGGGTGATATTTTTTTGCAATGGAGGCAAAGAATGAAAATAGCTGTCTCATCTCAAGGGACGTCTCTCGATGCTTGGACGGGCATTTCTTTTGGCCTTTGTTCGCAATTCCTGGTTGTGGATACAGAGACAATGGACTATGTTGTTGTTTCTGTGCCGCCCGATCAGATCGATCCTTCTCACGTTAGCCTGGTTGCGATCAGGGCGATTGCCAACCAGGGGGCGGAGACGGTCATTACCGGTCATATCAAAGAGATTTGCCGGCAGGCGATGCTCAATCTGGGCATCGAGGTCATTGATGGTGTTGAACGGATGACGGTTCTTGAGGCGGTCAAACGGTATGTGACCAATGGCGTAGAAGAGGTTCGAGCGTATCAACCTCCACCGGCCAAGGTTGCCGTCGCTTCGCATGGGAACGATCTTGAGGCCAGATTGGAAGCCAGGGGAGAGCCATGCACTTCTTTTGTGCTTGTCGATCCGCAAACAATGGATTTTGAGATAATCCAGGTCGAGCAGTCTGATTCGATGGTGCGGGCCAGTGTCAACGCCGTTCGTGCCGCTGCAAGGAGCGGGGCGACGACGGTGATCACACCAGAGATCCGTCCCGAGTGTTGTACTGCTTTGCGGGCACTGTCGATCACCGTTGCTCTGGCGGACGAACGGTTGACCGTCCGGGAAGCTGTCCAGGCGTATCTGCGTGGAGAATTGTCCACTCCGTCCTATCTGTAATGCCGGCTTGGGCTGTAAGGTTTCAGGCGAGCGGCAGGTTCGTATACATTGGCGTTTTGTTTGACCAAAAATGGAGGTTTTGCTATGAAAATTGGGGTCATGATCCTTGAAGGGCCGTACCAACATCAAGCTGCAGACTCGGCGTACAATTTTATCCAGGCTGCTTTGGCACGTGGTCACGAGATCTCTGGTGTCTTTTTGTATACCGATGGTGTAAATAACATCAACAAGTTTGTCAAGCCTCCCGGTGAGCGAAACATTGCCCAGCGGTTCGAAGCACTGGGTGCACAAGGTATCGAGGTCGTCGCCTGCACAGCCTGTGCCAAATTCCGCGGCATGCGCCCGGACCTTGCAGTAGAGCACGTGCGTATGTCTGGATTGGGCTCGTTGGCCGAATACCTGCGCACAACAGATCGTTTCGTAACCTTTGGGGATTGAGGGAGGATATGATGAATACAGTGGCAGTTGTGTTGCGTAAAGCGCCCTACGGCAGTGTGTACACCGCAGAAGGATTTCGCACCCTGATGGGGATCGCCGTTTTTGAGATGGATATCAGTGTCGTTTTTATTGACGATGGCGTATATGCCTTGCTCAAGAACCAGGCGCCGGACAAGCTCGATATGAAGCCTTTGGGTGAAGGGTTTCCGATGCTGCGCGAGTTTGATGTAGAGAAATTTTACATTCACGATGAATCGCTGTCGGAGCGTGGTTTGACGGTTGAGGATCTGGTGATCGATGTCGAGGTCGTCAACAATGCGCAGATCGCGCAGATTTTAGCGACAGCGGCCAAGGTTTTGCCCTTTTAGAGGAGAGAAACATGTTGTATATGGTCAACAAATCACCACTGAGTACCGACAGCCTTTATTCTCTGCTGCGTATCGCCCCACCAGGTGCACCAGTTTTGTTGTATGAAGATGGCGTTTACGCGGCATTGCCCCATACCAAGAGTGCGGTGGTTGTTGAGGGCGCGATGGCCAATCACCCCATTTATGCGCTTGACGCTGACCTGGAAGCGAGAGGAATTGGATCCGTTATCGACGGGATTCAGATTATTGGTTACGATGGGTTTGTCGAGTTGATCGAGCGGCACGACGCTGCGCCCTGGCTTTAGGTACTTATAAGGGTTTGGGTCGCAACGAAAATCAAAAAACATAAAATGAGTTCAATCACAACCGGGAGGGTAAAATGGACATCAAAGTAGACAAGGTACAAAATTCAATTGGGCAGATGTGTCCCATGCCGATTGCGTTTCTAGCCAAGACTGTACGCAAGATGGAAGTGGGCCAGGTGCTCGAAGTGCAGGCCGATGACGATGGCGCGCATGCGGACATCCCGGCCTGGTGCGAGCAGACCGGCAACGAATTCCTTGGTGAAGAGAATGCCGGCGATTTCTTTAAATATTTTGTGAAAAAGACAGGCTAGGTGGATGTGATGGCAGAAAACAAGGCAACGATTGTCGTTTTTAGCGGCGATATGGACAAGATATTTGCTGCCTTTAGCATCGCCACTGGTGCGGCTGCGGCAGGGATGGACACGACGCTGTTCTTTACGTTTTGGGGGATAAAGGCCATCCAAAAGGGTAACCTCACCGGCAAAGGGTTGATGGGCAAGATGCTCGGTTTGATGAACCGGGGCGGGCTTGGCCGTTTGGGACCGTCCAGGTTCAATTTTGGCGGTTTGGGCCGTTGGATGTTCAAAAAGATGATGACTGAAAAGGGCGTGACGCCGCTGGAAGAGCTTCGTCAGACGCTGATCGACCTGGACGTACATTTTCTGGCTTGCAAGATGAGTATGGACGTGATGGAGATCACACGCGAGGATCTGATCGACGAGGTCGAGGACGTGGTCGGCGTGGCCAAGTTTGTTAAAGAAGCGTCGGACTCGGCGATCCAACTCTTTATATAGTCCCTCCCTCAGATTCGTCTATATGCCAGTCATGGGAGCACTATTCCTGTTGATTGGCATTTTTGCATTGTGATTCATGTCGCTTGCGGTTGTACACTGATTTGAATTATTCGCCCGGTTATGATATAATCGCGCACGGTTCATTTGGGAAGGGTAGCATAGTCTGGCCGAATGCGCGCGCCTGGAGAGCGCGTGTACCGCGAGGTACCGTGGGTTCAAATCCCACCCCTTCCGCCAGAGATTCACAAAGGGGTACGTTTTGTATCCCTGTTATACCAAGGCACCGCTCGCGCGGTGCTTTTTTTGATACGCGTGGATTCAGACATGCGTCAAGGCCATCGAGGTGAGGGTGCGTGCACAAGTGGGCTGACAAGTTGATCGTACCTCTTTTGCTTTTGATGTTTATCCAGCTAATGGGTACGGCACCTCTTACGGCGCGCGAACAAGAGTCCATTGTTCGGGGGTATGTCTGGCTGGAGACCGGCCGGTCTTTGGCCGGTGCGAGCCCACTTTTTAGCCACGTGTTGGCGGCTTGGCCCGTGCGTATGCTGTCCATTTTGGAGTGGCCGCAGGATGATCCGATCCGGTTTGATGATGACACCGGGGTCGTTGGCCACCGTTTGTTGTGGAATGGTCAAACGAACGTTGTCCAGGTATTGTTCCTGGCACGTTTGCCTAACGCCGCCCTGGCCTTGTTGTTATCTGCTTTTATCTATCGCTGGGCGCGTGAACTGTGGGGCCCGACCGCCGGTCTTCTGGCTTTGTTGCTGAGCGCGTTCGATCCTAACCTGCTGGCTCATGCCAGATTGGCGACGGCCGATCTGCCTGTGGCCGCGTTTACGTTTATTGCCGTCTATTGGTTGTGGCGGCTGCTGCGTCGACCAACGGTGCCTCATCTCTTTGCCACTGGCTTTTTTGCGGGTTTGGCTATGGCCAGCAAATTCTCGGCGCTGCTTTTCGGGCCTGTTCTGGCTGCTCTTTTCATTGCGCGAGCGTTGGTTGACCAGCCTTTTCAGCTTTCAATTCGCCTTCCGTTGGTGGCCTCTGTGTCGGGGGAGACGAGGCAGGGAAGGCTGGCCTGGTTGGTTACAAGCGGTTTGCTCATCGTTCTGATTGCTGTATTGACGGTCTGGGTGGCTTACGGATTCCAGGTCGGTGAATTGGGCGGTGTGCGTCTTCTGGCTTCTGATTATTGGGCCCAGTTGCTCGATGCGCCAAACCGGTTTCGGCTGCGCAGCGATGGTCCGGCTTCCTTTTTGCTGGGGGCAAACCGGCAATGGTCCTATTTCTTGATCTCGTTTTTGCTCAAGACTCCATTGTTGACCTTGGTTTTACTGGCCATTTTTGTTTTTACGACTGCTGCCCGGCGGCCCGGGCGTTCGAGTGCGATCTGTATTCTGCCTCCGCTTTTTTTCCTGGCTGTCGCGTTGCTCTTTCAAGTCAATTCTGGGTATCGCTACATTTTGTCTGTCTTGCCCTTTTTTCTGGTTTGTGCAGGTGGCGTGGCAACATCAGTCGAAAAGTGGTTGCAGTACAAAGGAGCGTGGGCAAACAATCTGTCGACGTACGGATTGTTCTTTGCCGCGCTCGGGTGGTATGTCTTTGGTACGGCCAGCGTCTATCCCTACTATGTGGCCTATTTTAACGAGATTGCCGGTGGTCCTGACAATGGATGGCAGATCTTGGTTGGCGATGACCTGGATCGAGGCCAGGGTTTGGGCGATCTCAAGAGGTGGCTAGACCAACGAGGGGTAAGCCAAGTCAAGCTGGCTTATCAAGGCGCGGCCGATCCAGCCTATTATGGCATAGATTTTGAACTGCTGCCTGGACCGTTTGACGATTGGGAATCACGATATTCTTTTTATCCCGACGAACCATCACCCGGGACCTATGCTATCAGCGTCAATAGCTTGCAGGGGTTGCGGCTTTCCGATCCGGATACGTTTGCCTGGTTCAGACAGCGACAGCCGTTGGCCAAAATTGGCTATGCGATCTTTATCTACGAGGTGCCGCGCGCCAGTGCACATCGGGTTGTGGTCAGTCTCTCTGGCTTGCGCGCCAAGGACATCGTGTCACAGGATTATCACGCCTTGTTCAGGACAAATGATGTGCAGTTCAAGTGGTTCAGGGCCGATCGAGCCTTTGTTTTCCCGACTCAACCAGCCAGTCTCTATTACTTGATCTCTGGACCTGAGATCGAGGGACCACCGCTTCAGGATGGAGCGTGGACATTGTTGTGGCGACCATCCGATGTCCAAGATCTTATCACCCGCCACAACATACCTTATACGGCAACCAGTGTGACCCTGCCTGCTGTACAGGTTGCAGACGTGGTTTTGGCACAGCACGAATCGACGCCGCTGTGGTGGAGTTCGGCGGTTACGTTTTTGCCCGGCGATCCTGCTGCGCATGCCGAGCGGCTTGTATTGCCTGTTCAGTTTGGCGATCGTGTCGAACTGCTTGGTTACGTGACGGACGGCGATTGGAGCGAGCGCGGTACGGCGTGGCAGTTGGTGACCTGGTGGCGTGTGGCGAGAACCGATCCAGCACCGCTCAAAGTGTTCGTGCACCTGATCGATAACAAAAGCACGCTGGTCGGGGGAGACGATCGGCTCGACGTGGCGACAGATGGCTGGCAGTCTGGCGATGTCTTTTACCAGGTACACCGTCTCGCGGTTGGCGATGACGTCATACCTGGAGTCTATCAAGTCGAGTTGGGCTGGTACGACGCGCGCACGATTCAGCGTCTTGATGTGTATGTCGATGACTTTGCCGTGGCCGACCGGGTGCTGCTGGTGCCGGTCGAGATTGTTGCAGGCGAGGCTGAAGAATGAGTTTGCCGACGATTTATCTGCCGCATCACTTGGGCAAGCAGCTCGATCTCGGGCATCCATGGATCTATCGCGATCGGATCGTAAGTGCGGCGCGAGACGAATCGCGCGGGGGGCCGCGTCTCTCGTCCGGAACGTGGGTCAAGGTTCAATGTGGCAAGCGGGTGCTGTACGGACTGTGGGACGATCGCGGATCGATCGCCGTTCGCCTGTTCTCGCGCCAGCAGGTGCCCGATGCGCACTGGGTTCGAGACCGTATCGATCGGGCATGGCAAATGCGAGCACCGCTGTGGCAGGACAGGGGCCATTTATCGGAAGGGACGACAGCCTTTCGCGTGCTTTATGGTGAGGGCGATGGCATGCCCGGCGTCGTGGTCGATCTGTACAATGACTATGCTGTGCTACAGTCTTATACGGACAGCCTGGATGTCATTGTGCCGTGGGTGGTGGAGGGATTGAGAGACTGTATCGACCTCAAGGGCGTCTTGCGGCGAGATCCAAGTGGACGGGTGCAGACGTTATGGGGGCGATCGCCCGGGCCAGAGGTGATCGTGCAAGAAAACGGTTTGCGTTTGGGTGTCAACTTGATCGCCGGGCAAAAGACCGGCCTCTTTCTCGACCATCGTGAGAACCGGCAGTACCTGGAAGCCTGGTGCAAGAGCAAGCGCATCCTCAACTGCTTCGCCTATACCGGTGCGTTTTCGTTATATGCCATTCGAGGTGGGGCCAGCGAGGTAACCGGCGTCGACATTGCTCCGCAGACGGCAGAAGCAACGCGTCGCAATTTCGAACTCAATGGATTTGAGCCAGATGCCCATCCGGTTATCGTGGCTGACTGTTTTGATCTCTTGGAACAATACGCATCTCAAGATCGGTCGTTTGACCTGATTATCCTCGATCCCCCCTCGTTGGCCCAGTCGAAAAAGAGCCGCCACGCCGCCATCCGCGCTTACACACGGCTGAACCAACTGGCGATGTGCTGTCTGCCGCCGGGTGGACACCTGGCAACGGCAAGCTGCACCAGCCAGGTGTCTCCACAAGCCTTTCGTGATTTGTTGGGCGAGGCATCTGCGCGCGCTGGAAAGCGGTTTCTGATCTTGCACGAAGCAGGGCATGCTATCGATCATCCTGTACCGGCTCATTTTCCAGAAGGACGCTATCTAAAATTTGTTTTTGGCCAGGTGGAAGGCGCAATTTGATGCGTTATGGCGATGCTGCGTACGGATCATTCGAGATCGGCGAGCCCATTCTTGGTGCGTTATTGGCTACCAAGGCTATGCGCCGCCTGCACGGCGTGCTGCAACATGGGATCAGCGGTCTGGTAGGTGTGACGAGTCCGATCACGCGGTTCGAACATTCAGTCGGAGCGATGCTGCTGGTACGGCGCTTGGGGGGATCGTTGGAAGAGCAGATCGCGGCGTTGGTGCACGATGTCAGTCACACCGCATTCAGCCACGTGATCGACTATGTGTTCGATCAACACGACAGTCAGAGCTATCACGAAGAGATAAAAGAGGCTCAGATGGCTGGTTCCGACTTGCCGGATACGTTGGCCGGATATGGTTATGATTGGCGCAATTTCCTGCACGAAGAGCGATACGCGCTTCTCGAGCAGCCCTCTCCTGCATTGTGTGCCGATCGCCTGGATTATTTTTTCCGTGATGCGATTCCTTTGGGGCTGGCGACAAAAGAAGACGTCCGACGCGCGCTCGATCATCTGACCGTGCACCGGGGACGGATTGTGGTCGATGACATCGATACGGCGCGATTTCTGGCGTATACGTTTATTGCCGCGGATGATGCAAGCTGGGCGAATTTTCGAGAAGTCGGGCTGTACGAGGTGACGGCGCAAGCGATCAAAGCCGGGCTGCGCGCGGGCGCGATCGGCGAGCAAGATTTTTGGGGCACTGACGCGGCTTTGTGGGCTATGCTCCAGGCCAGTGATGACGCGCAGGTACGACGCTGGTTGTCCCTCGTGTCGGCGGAAACACAATTTGCCTGGGATGAGGTCAACCCCACATGGTGGGTCAGTACCAAGGTGCGGACGATCGATCCGGACGTGCTGATCGATGGCGTGGCTCGGCCGTTTTCCGTGCTTGACTCCAAGTTTGCCGATTTTCGCCGTGCATACCTGGCTCGCAAAGAGGGGCCGTGGCCGATTCGAGTAATTGAGAAGCTTTAGGTGCCCATCAAAAACTGACAAGCTCGAACGATCGGTTTTCGCTGAAACCTGCCCATTGACAGTCGAATCTCTTGCAGCCAGTGCAGTTATTTGTGGCGGACCTGCCGCGGCTTGGGTTCCGCACTCGACGGGTCAGCCCGGATCACACTGCCTTGCTCTGACGTTGCGCCGGCTTGAAACGCTACGTCGTCGACAAAGAGGTTGCTGTTAAGCGACCCATCCGTCACGGCGCGAATCTGCAGCGATATGGATTGCTCGCTGTAGGCGTGCAGATCGACTATATATTTGTACCAGCCGTTGGTGTTCTTGTCGTGGCACAGTTCGTACTGGGCAACGGCTATATCATTGACGAGCACAAGTGCCGTGTCAAACCCAAAGCCGCAACTCTCTTCCGATGCGATCCAGTGCCAGTAAGTGAGATAAGGGGCGCCGTATGGCACACGCATCTGTTGTTGGATGAACGAGATTTCGTCGTCCACGCCGCCCAACCACACGGCCCACTCGCCGCTGCGTGGAGAGAGCACGTCGGGCAGTTCGGATTCGTGCAAGATCACGTCGTACCCGTTTGACGAGTATTCTGTCCAGTGGGCCGGTCCCTCTTCAAAATCACCGTTGAGTAGATCTTGAATCCGATAGCCATTCACGATCACAGGCAGATAAACCAAGGTGTTCAGGTTATAGATCGTAAAGCCGTTCGTCAATATACTGGTCTGCCCATCGGGATTGATGACGGCAACATTCCAGCGACCCGGTTCAGCACCGCTCAAGTCGAAATCGCAGGTGATTTTGGATGTGTTGACCACGTCGATGTTGGTTGCCACGATGTCGGGCTGACCACTTTTTTCCAACGTGACGGTCGTCGTTCCGGTGGGCTGGAAATCAGTGCCGGCAAGGTCGGTGACGTGTACCGTACCGTTGTTGCTGCTTACTTGGGGTGTAATACTCGCTACGGTGGGCGGAGGTATAATGTAAAAGCCGCTGCTCAGGGTGCCGCTTTGTTCATCCGAGTTGGTGACCACGACGTTCCAATATCCGGCTGCCGCGCCGCGTAGATCAAATGTGCAGGTGATGGTGCTCGAGTTGAGCACGGTGACATTGTGGGCCACGATATCCGGTTGGCTGGGTTTGCTTAACTTGACCGCAGCGCCCGGCAGAAAATTGCTGCCCTCGATCGCCGTGATCTCGACCATGGCAGAGCCAGGTCCCTGATCAGGTGTGATGCTGGTCACGACCGGCGCCGACGGCAGGCCAGTTACCGCAAAGCCATCGACCAACGTGCCGCTTTGTGTATCGGGATTAACCACCGTCACGTTCCAGGATCCGGTCGCAACGCCACTCAAGTCCAGGGTGCAGGTGATCGTGGTTGAGCTGACCACGGTGACGTTGTCGGCGAGGATGTCCGAATGGTTTGACCTGGTCAGCTTGACGGTAGCTCCCTGTTCAAAGTTGCTGCCGGTGAGGTCGGCGATTTGGACGATGCCGGTGTTGATGCCCGTATTGGGCGAAATGGACGACACAACCGGTCGTGGATTCAAAACCACTCCGCCGGAGACGACCAGGGCAAAGGGCTGCGGGCCTTGAGGGATGTTGTATCCAAACACGGTGACGGTATAGACGCCGGTCGAAGGCGTGGCGATATCGATTCCGACCACATTGTTGGCCCGATCGAAATCGGTACTTTGGCCCAGTGGATTGGCGTTGTTGGGATAATGGATCGTGCCATCCGGCCCGGTGATGCTTAGATCGAGGTCGTTGACCAGTCCGCCGTTGGCGGCTGGATTTCCCGGGTAATCGCTCCAGACGAGAGTGGCCTGGAGCAGATCCGATGGATCGGTGACGGTATAGATGGCGGTAAAGACGCCGCCTGTTTGGAGACCGGTTGTATTGTCTTCGTAGAAACGGTTGTGCGGCAGCGGTGGAAACAGCGCGTTTTCGACATTAACCCGGCCCCAGCCGGCAACGTTGGTGGGACGGGTCGTCGGGATCTCGATTGTCGAACCGGTGCCGTATTGACCCGGGTAAAGGTCGGTTGCGCCGTTGATCAGTGTGGCCTTGATCAGCGCCGCCGATGGGGTGATCCCACGATCGACATAGTATCCTCGCACCAGGGCGGCCGCACCGGCTACGAGCGGTGTGGCCATACTGGTGCCGCCCATGTACATATACATACGTTCAGGGTCGAGTAGCCCCCAGCCGGTCGCGGCGGTAGCAGACAACGACTTGGTCGAGGCAATGTTGGTTCCCGGCGCGACGAGGTCCGGTTTGTAGCGGCCGTCCTCTACCGGGCCGCGGCTGCTAAAAGCAGCCAGTCCACCCGGATCGTCCGACAGGAGATCATCGCGGATAGGGTTGGTGCCATAGTCGGGAGGCCAGCAGCCTCCGGTGCCACCCCAGGTCCAGCAAGCGCCTCCGGGATTATACCCACCGCTGGCGCGGCTGTTTTCGCTTGCTCCAACGGTGATGCAGTTCTTGGCTGTGCCGGGACTGTCCAGCGAATATGAATCAACGACACCATCGCTATCGCCATCACGGCCCTCGTTGCCAGCCGAAAAGAGGATCGTAAAGTCGGGATGGTCCCATATGAATTGATCCACGTCTTCAGAATACGAGTTGTACGAACCGCTCGATGCCGCTCCCCAGCTGTTGGTGTGGATGTATGCATTGTCGGCGATGACTTGGACAAAAAGGTTGTTGAGATCGACGGGGATACCGGTTAGATAGCCGTTTGCGTTGTTTTCTACGGCCTGGAACACCAGGCTCGCTTCGGGTGCGATGCCCACGTAGGCCGCGTCGGGATAGGTGTGGCTGGCGGGGGCGCTGCCCGATCGTGAGCCGTTGCCCAGAACCGACCCGGCGACGTGGGTGCCGTGCCCGCTGTTGACGTCGTTCGCACCATCACCGGCCCGGTCATAGATCGCGATCATGCGCGAGTTGCCGCTGCCGTCTTCAAAATCATCATGCAAGTTGGCCGGCAGAATGGAACCCTGGTCCAGCCCGGTATCGCACACGGCAACGACCTGCCCGGCACCGTAGAGACCGTGCGTATCCCACACTTCGCGTACGCCCATCAAGTTGTCCGCCTCACTGTTGGTCAGCCGCCACTGCGGCGCGGGTTCGATCCACTTGGCGCCGTTCAGGGCGGCGATCCGATTCAGCGCGTTTGTTGGGATATGGGCGTGGATTTTGGCTTCCCAATGGGTTTGGGATGTATCCAAGATTTGCCCACCCAGAGACTGAACCCGTCCGGCGAACGTATTGACGTCCAGTGTCTTGAAAACGACGATCGTCACTTCCACAAGCTGGTTTTCCTGTGCCAAGAGTGTGGCGTTGAGCAGTGACTTTTCCAAACGATAGATGGGATGATAAGCGCCCACCCAGCGTACCACGTCCATCGCTTCGACAGTGTGCCGGGCAGCCTCATCCATGGCGACGATAAAGGTAAAATCGGGGATGTAATCCATTATCTGCCCGCCGGCCGCTGTAACCGCCTCTTTCCACTGCTGCTGGACTGGTCCCTGAAACTGGACAAAATAGTAACCTGTTTGCTCTGAGTCGCTGGTCTGCAACAGCAGCCCAGACGGTATCAAACGAGGGGTGATCTCTTGCAGCGGATCGAACGTATAGTTGGCCAGCCGGATCGGTATTCGCGCTGCCGAATCCGGCGAGGTTGCCGGCAGGATGGTCAAAGGGGCAGCGGCGGGCACGGCCGGTACTATGGCCGAGCTTGTTGCTGCCGGGATGCCCTCCACCAGCAGCATGATGATGGCGAGCAGGGCAAAAAGCTTGAAAAAGCGATCCATATTTGATTCCTTGGTCAACAGTCGGTCGTGATCGTTCTAAATGTTTGGATAGGTATTGGTATTGTACCACAGGATGCCGTGCAAACCAATAGGAAAAGGGTGTAAAAAGAGAGAAAAGAGTTACAGTTTTGCCGGATTTCGAATCAAGGCATTTGCCAGGCGTACTCAGATAGGGTATCATGGGGGGAACGTTGGAAGAACATAAATCGGCAATAGAGGCGTAGACTATGGTATATGACGTAGACGTGATGATGATTGGGCATTTTGCTCGCGACCGCCTGGTGGTTGATGGCATCGGCGAGATGGCGTCTGGTGGTGCGGTTTATTATGGCGGTCTCGCTCTACAGCGAATGGGCGTACGAGTTGGCGTGGTGACGCGGCTGCATCCTGCGGATTTTCCTCGCTTGGAAGAATTGCAGCTTGAAGGGATCAGACTCTCGACTACGGCTGCGCCAGAGACATCGGGTATCGAAAACAGGTACAATTCGGCGGATATGGAACGCCGAGTCTGCAAGCCGATCGGTTTTGCCGGGGCGTTTCGTCGTCAAGACATACCTGATTGGTCGGCGCGAGTCGTGATGGTGGTGCCGATTATGGCTGGCGAGGTCGATCTGCCACTGCTCAAATCTCTTGCTGAACATGGCCCAGTCGGGCTGGATGTGCAAGGGTTTGTCCGCGTTCGAGAAGGGAATAATTTGGTGTTTCGCCCCTGGCCCGATATGGCGGCGGGGCTATCGTGTGTGACATACCTCAAGGTCGATCGTGCTGAAGCTGAACTGCTGACCGGGGAAACCGATTTGTCGCTTGCAGCTCGCCGGCTGGCCGATTATGGCCCTCAAGAGATCGTCCTTACCCAATCGTCGGGTGTCACGGTGTATGCAGGTGGGCAAATCTATCAGGCGCCGTTTACGCCGCGTTCGTTGGCCGGGCGCACAGGACGCGGCGACACGTGTTTTGCTACTTATGTCGGACGCCGGCTCGATGCGACTGCCGAGATCGCGTGCCGGTTTGCGGCGGCTGTGACCACGCTCAAGCAGGAAGAACCCGGACCGTGGCACGGGACGGTGGACGACGCGGAACGTATGATGGCACAGCATCGTCGCCAAATCGGTGAGCGTTAGGGTTGGCTTTGGTTTGCCTGGCAAAACGGATTGACGGGATAGAACAAGTGTGCTATATTGTGCAAGACTACTGTGTTGACGATTGGTGTACGCGGAAATGAGTCTGCGGGTGGAACCTCCGGAAGCAATGGATTTGCCATCGCTATTTGAACCTTATGTCTGGTCCTGGTTCGTGAATGCATTCGATCATCCCAGCCCGCCGCAGGTGGCGAGTTGGCCCAGGATTGCCAGAGGACAAAACACGCTTATTTTTTCGCCTACCGGGTCGGGCAAGACGTTGGCTGCATTTCTTTGGTGCATCAATGATCTGTTCAAAATGGGCTGCCAACAGGCGCTTGATGACACGGTTTACGTCCTCTATGTCTCGCCACTCAAAGCGTTGAATAACGATATCCAAAAAAACCTTGTCGAGCCGGTGCGAGGCATTCAGGCCGCTGCTTTGGAGGCCGGCGTAGACTTGCCCGAGGTACGATCTGCTGTGCGTACCGGGGACACGACGCAGCGCCAGCGGGCAGCAATGTCCCGACGCCCGCCACACATCCTGATCACCACCCCCGAATCACTCTACATCATTCTTTCCACAGCTAAATTTCGCGACGCATTTCGCACG
>JAFGJF010000471.1 GCA_016929205.1 Anaerolineae bacterium | reverse complement strand
GAATCGATGCCATAGTCCTCGACCAGTTCCACGCATAGCTCGACCAGCGCCTCAAGCTGTGCTCTCGGATACGGATCTTTTCCATCGTTCAAGTTGATCAGTTCGATGCCGATCGTAAAGTCGTTGACGTTCGGCACCCCTTTCCATTCGCTGTTGCCCGAGTGCCAGGCGCGCATCGCTTCGTCGACCATTTGCACTACGCGGCCATCCTTGTCGATGACATAGTGCACGCTGTAAGGCAGCTGGGGATTTTGCGCCGCGCGAACAAAGGCATCCAACGAGTTGCTGGCCGAGGCGTGGATAATGAGGGCCCAGATCTCGGCGTCAGGCGGTCGTTCGTTATAATTGGGTGACTCGATAAAGTCGATCTCGAGACCTCCCACCAGGGCCGGCGTCGGCGTCGGGGTTGGCCGGGGCGTGACCGTCGCCGCGACAACCGGCTCGCCCGGCTCGGGTGCCAACGCGGCGCTGTCGGCCCACACGTAATCGTTCTCCATCGCCGCCTGGAAATCCTCATAGACCCCTTTCTTGCCCTGGATACTCCACTGATCATAGTTGGCCCAACGATACAGAACCAGGGCGTGGATCTGTTGGTTGCCGGGTGTATTGTTCCAGACGTCAATCTCTTCATAGGCGTCCTGCACCCAACCCGTATTTGCATCCAACCATGGATCGCCCTGCTCCGTTTCGGTAATATAGACCGGCACGGCGTGCAAGTCAGGTGGAATGGCCTCCAAAAAGTCACGGTATGCGCGAAACTGGTAGCGCCGATCCTGGAACGGTCGCTCCATTTTTTCTTCGCTGGTGATCAGACCGGGGTCAGCTCCATGTGTATAAGTATGAAGCGCGATTGCGTCTACGGTGACACCCTGCTTTTGAATTTCGTTCAGGACATCGACGAAATACTGCACCCAATCGCCGTTCTCGTTGCTGCGATAGGCGGTGCTGTTGTTCCAGGGCGCGATCGGTGCGACGACAAGCTGGTCATCCGCGTGCCCCGGCAGGTTGTGGATCTGGTCCCAGACTTTTTTGTAACATTCGGCATATAGATCGGGCGTGATCGGCTGCTTGTCCGGATGGTTCTGCACACTGTTTGGTTCGTTACCCAGGACCCAGATGTGCGCCCCATCGCTTTCCTGTACAAAGTTGCGCACCCTTTGCGCAAAGTCGTCATAACTTTCACTGCGGGGAATCGTACCGCCGGTAAAATAATCGTGATCGATGCGCACGATGACCCCCAGGCCGGCGTCGGCCCATTCGCTGTAATCAAAGCTGCCAAAGTCATTGGGATCGTGCATCAACCGTTCCGGGAATACGATCCATCCTGTTCGCCCCATGTCTTCCATCAGCCATTCGCCGCCAGGATCGTGTAGACCGAAAATGGTCTGTGCCTGGATTGGGTTGATGGCGACCATCGCTGCCAGGGAAGGATAGGCCTGGGCATGCGCCTCCAGGTACGCCAGAAGGCCATCCTCTTCCTGGATCGTGGTCTGCACCGTCTCCTGAACGCGCGCCGGGTTAGTAAAGCGCTGCTGCGTTTCGATCCCGGCCGTGCCGGCTTCCGGCAGCGCAACCTGGGTGGCCAGGGTTGTGGTTCCCTGTTGTTCTTGCACGGCGGCAGCTAAACGGTAAACCTGGCTCAGATCGTCGAGCGTTTTGTCGTACTGCTCGAGTTCCAGATAGGCTATGGCCCGGTCGAACAGGATGACCGGATGCGTGCCGTTCAAGGCAACGGCCTTGTCATAATCGCTCACGGCCTGCTTGTACTGCCCCGCGTCGTCCAATTCACGCGCCTCTTTCCAGTAGCTGATCTCGTCGGTCAAACCTTTGAATCCCTGTGCGTCGGCGGATTGCAGCGAGTGGATCATGGCTTGCATAATGGCCAAATCCTGGTCGCCTTCCATCCGATCCAGGGTCAGGTAGACGCCTCTGATCACGATCTCGATCTCTTGCTTGATCCTGGTCGAGGCGTCGGCCGGAAACAGGGAGATTTGCTGTGCCGGCTCGAGACTGTAAAAACGGTTTAGCGCTTCCTGGGTGTAGACAGAGCCAAGGGCGAAAAGATTGGCCAATTCCAGCAAACGTTCGGTGTCGTTGGCAGCTTGTTCGTACGAGTTGAGCGTCGACAGCACCCCGTCCACGTCATCGCGCAACTGGTCTATGTCAAAGCCTGCCGGATCGGTCTCTCCCGCTTGTGAGATTTCGTTGCGGCCGACGACGTGATCCGCCGGAAGGTCGTATTTGCTCGCCAGGCTAACGCACAGATCGAGCAGCGCCTGGCGCTGGGAAACCGGATAGGCCTCCTGCCCGTCGTTCAGGTTGACCAGCTCGATGGCGATTGAAAAATCGTTGACGTTGCTCTCTTCTTGCCACACGCTCTTGGCAGTGTGCCAGGCGCGGTTGGCTTCGGCCACGTATTGTACAATCTTGCCGTCCTTGTCGATCGCGTAATGAGCGCTTTTTAACGCCTGCGGGTTCTGGAACTCGAGGGTTGTGCTTGACAGCGAGTCGTTTTTTGTCGCCCCGACGACGATCAAGTGGATCGCCGTCCCGGGCGGACGCTCGCTAAAATTGGGCGATTCGATAAACTCGATCGCCAGATCTTGAGTTTTTTTCAACGTTTCGGCTTTTTGGCAGGCCGGCAAAACGGCCTTTGCCAATGCTTCGATGCGCGTGCTCTGGCAGACATTTTCATTCAAAGACAGGCTATCGGTCTGGACAGCCAGGGCTGCCGCTTGGGTGCAGGCGGTCTGCACGTCATCGGTCAGGTCGGAGGGGCGTGCCAGGGCGCAAACACTGGCGTAAATGGTGGCCAGTGTTTGAACGTCCAGATCGGGCACCAATTCCCTGGCCTGTTCCAGGGCAACCATGGCTCCTGACACGTCGTTCTTGGTGATGTGCTCGCGGGCCAATTCAAGCAGGACGCCGGCCATTTGCTGTTCGCTCACGTCCTTGATCGTTCGTGGAGTCAGCCAGCCGTTTCTGACGTATTTCCTGACTGCTCCGGGACGGTCGCGGATGAATTCCAGGATAGCCGAGTCGTGCACAGGCTGTTGGGGACAGGTTTGCTGGTAGCGCGAGGTGCCGATATAGTTTTGCCATTCGTTAAAGGTCAGGTTACGGTTTGCCTGATCGCAGGCGATGTCGAGCAGCATACCAACGTCCATGGTGTACAGGTTGGCCGCGCCGTCGGCCCCGGCCGATGCCAGGTGGGTGCTTTCGGAGCTAAAAGCCAGGCTGGTCAGGTTCCCTTGATGATCGCTCAACAGGTACAGTTCTTTGCCTGAGGGCTGGCTCCAGATGCGGACCGTACCGTTTTCGCTGGCAGCGGCCAAACGCGTGCCATCCGGGCTAAACGTCACCCGGCGCACCGGGGAGACCGGGCCGGTTTGGGCAAGGGGTGTCTGTTCCCGGCCGGTGCCAGTATCCCACACTTTGGCCGTACCGTCTGCGCTGGCTGTGGCCAGGAACTTGCCGTCTGGCGAAAAGGCGACGTCGGATACGCTCGCACTGTGGCCCAAGAGGACAAACAGCTCGGCGCCGGAATCGGCGTTCCAGAGCCGCGCCGTTTTGTCTGCGCTGGCCGTAGCCAGTCTTTTGCCGTTGGGTGAAAAGGTAATGTCATTTACGCTGCCCGTGTGGCCGGAAAGAGAAAACAGCGCGCGTTCGAATTCTTTGGCTCCCTGTTCTGCATCTCCCGTATAGGGCTCGACGTTCCAGACCCGGGCCGTTTTGTCGGCGCTGGCCGTGGCCAGGCGGGTGCCGTCGGGGGAAAAGACGATGTTCGAAATTGCATCGGTATGGGCGGGTAGCGTAAAGAGCAGTTCGCCATTTTCCGTTTGCCACACCTTGACGATGCCTTGCGCATCGGCGGTGGCCAGGTATTGGCTGTCGGGCGAAAACGCGAGCAGATAGACTTCGGTGTTGTGCCCGATCAACTCGGCCAGCCGTTTGGCGGTCTGCGCGTCCCACAGAACAACTCTTTGATCCGCGCCTGCCGTGGCTAAATAGGTTCCATCCAACGAAAAAGCGACGCGCCGCACCGGGGCGGCGTGGGCGTCGAGCGATTGATCCAACGATCCCGAGTCTACATCCCACAGGTAAACAGTGCCATCGTCGGCCGCCGTGCCCAGCGTCTGTCCATCCGGGCTGAAGGCCAAACTGCTGATCGCCACCTGCGCCCGGTGCTGCAGGGCGTACTGGTATCCGGACGCCTTGATTTGATGCAGGGCGCGGTGGAGGGCGTTTTCAGGTTCGATAGTGTCTTCTGCCCGGCGAACCCGGCTAATTCTATCCATGGCATGGATGGATAACAGCACGCTCAGATCCGGATTCTGTTCCAGGTTGTCGATGGAGACAAAGGACCACCAGCGGGCCTCGGCGATGGCGTTCAGCCGGTTAGCGCTGACGGCGCTGTTGATCGACCAGATGGTCAAGAGGGCAAAAATGACGAGCAGGATGCCGCCGCCTAACAGGGCGAGCCTCACACGTTTGGCCTGTTGGGCGCGAGCCGCTTCCCCACATGCGGCGATGAACTCGTTTTCCAGTTCGGTCAGTTCGTCTGGATCGATCTGCGCCCGGACCTCTTCAATCTGCTCGCTTTTGTAGAGTCTCGATGGGTCTCGTCCCGCGTTCTGCCAGTCCTCGGCGGCCCTGGTCAGGGGGTTTTGATAGCGGGTCAGCCACTCGTGGTTGGCTGCCAGGATCGGCTCGACCAGGCGGTCGTGGGCCAGCTCATACCACGTGTCGTTGCCCCGCTTGTTAGCGCGGATGATGTAGGCCTCGTTCAGCACGTCGATGGCACGGTTGGATAGTCCTTCGGTATCAAACGTGCTGCGGTATACCAGGCCTCGCGTTCGTGCCGGGGTGATCAGCCGGTTGTCAAACCAGTTGCGCAGTCGCCGCTCGCTCATATCGACGTTTTCGAGGACGGTTTGCAGCGTGTCTTCGTAAAAGCCGATCAGGGCCTGATCGACGTCGCCCAATCTCGCCAAGTCTTCACCCAGGATCTCGTCGCGTTCGGGTGGCAGATTGTCCCACAGTTGGCGGCAGACGATCTGCAGGTGCACCGGTTCGACGTACGCGCCCAACG
>JAFGJF010000470.1 GCA_016929205.1 Anaerolineae bacterium | reverse complement strand
TGCTGGGGCGCTACTTGATGGTGCTCAAGCAGCGGGACACGGCGGTTGTCGTGGCGACAACGGCGTGTGTGTGATTGTTTTTAGCTTGCGGACGAATGCACACTAACGCGAGAGCACTCGGATTGTCCGTTGATCAAGATCTTGCGGCAAATTCGGCCAGGTTGCGGAGATTGTTTTTCATTTCATCAGCCGAAAGTGTATCAAGTAAACGCACAATGCGTCGTTGGAGTTCTCCAAGAGGGATTTGCTGAGAGACGATCATGCCAGGGTGATCTAGGTTAGCAAACCACCAATGCTCAAAGATCGGTACAAAATCCTGGATGTTGTGAGTGAAAAGCACGCGTCCTTCGCTGGCGGCATAAACCATTTGGGTTTCATCGTCCAAGGCAGCATTACCGACCTCGCGAGCTGACACGCAATCATAGCCGGCATCGCGCAAGTTGGCTGCCAACTTGACATCCACGTCGGCATCCAGATAGAGACGAATAAACAGCTTGGGCTCTGACATCATTCGTTTTGTGCGCGTCGTTCGGCAATCATAGCCTGGAGTCGAGGGATTTCAGTTTCAGCATAACGTCGCTCTTGTACAAACTCGGCTTCAATCTCTTCCGGGTGATGGTCGCGATAGGCTAAAGCGTCGCTGACTTGTTCAATAGAGACCTCTGGATACTGTCCCGCAATCTCTTCCGGTGTTAATCCCATTCTTGCCCAGCCGGCAATCAATTTGACAGACAGACGTGTTCCCTCAATCACGGGACGCCCACCGCATACACCCTGTACACGGACGATGTACGGGTGATCTGTGCGAATCTGGCCCGGTTCGCGTGTGCTGATTTCGTTTACCCGGGCCTCCAGTCGTGTAATGGCTTCCTGTATGCTATCGAGCTTGGCAGCCAAGTCATTCACTTGTGCGTTGCTCATACTTTACCTCGCCGGACTAGACTCGTTTCTGGTGTGAAATGTTGCTAATGGGACCGCGCGGCAGCTATGGAAAGCTGCCCTACATCATAAAATATCTCTGTTAGTAAGGCACGTTTCCATACGGGCCATTTCGCTAGACTCTTTTGCAGCAACTAACGGTGCTCACCCAATTGGATTCCTTGTACGCACATTATATCACACTTGCGTACCGCCAATCAAACAGATCGTGACTTGGAGTAGCATTCCTACGATTTGTGTGTCACGACCAGCACACCCTTGTTCGCGTCGACGGTGACCCTATCGCCGCTGGCGATCGCCTCAAAGGGATCCTGCTCCAGGTCGGCCATCATCGGTATGCCGTTGACGATGCATCCCAGGGCCGCCAATCCGTCGACCTCGACGTTTACCAGGGCGGCCGGGGCGTTGCCTTCCAGCGAGGCCAGGCGCAGCATCATCGGCGTTGCAGACGACCCCTTGGTCGAGCGGATCACGAGCACCCGCCCCGCCAGGCTCTCCCCCTCCAGCGGGTGTCCGACGGCGATCACCTTGCCGGTCACGGCATCCACCTCGCCCCAGAAAGAGAGGGTGGCGTCGGCGACCAGCGCCTCTCCCTGTGCGCATCCTTTAACCACACCTCGTCCCTTGATTGTGATCTCGGTCATTGTGTCCACCTCCCGCTGACTGCGGCCTCGATGCAGAGTGGGGTATCGGCGACGATCACCTCCGCCCCGGTCATCCCCCGCGCATAGTGTGCCTGTTTAAATCCGGGGGTCACGATCCGTTCCGCGGGCACCCGCAAATTGGTCGGGCAGGTGTCGCTGAGCAGGGTCCCGCCGGCCGCTTCAATAACCTCCGCATACCCCATGGCCTGTGCAGCCAATTTGGTGGTGTGGGCGACGTTGACCCACAGGCGTGTGCCCTCGGCCACGTGTTTGCCCCGGATCAACGCTGCAATCTGGGCCACTTCTTGCAGCGAGGCGTGCGGGCAGCCCAGGATGACGGTGTCGATCTCGTCCCCGGTGTGGGTGCGCAGCGAGGCGATCATCTCCAGCCGGGCCTGCTCGTCGAACGTGGCGGTGACATCGGGCACCTCGCCGTGAAAGGCCGCTTCCAGCGTCGGCGCTTCGGGTGTCACCCCGGCAATGTGGCACATGGTTACCCCACCGGAACTGGCCAGGGCGGCGCAGAGCTGCTTGGCCTCGGCCTGGGTGGGGCGCCGCGCGCCGTTAAAGACAGGGATGCCCAGCCCGGCCAGTTTGCCGGCAAAATAGCCCAATGCGCCCCAGTCGGTCGGGTTCTCGAGCGTCGCCGTCACCTCGATGCGCAGCGTGCCCTTGCGGTTCTCGTCCAGCAGCACGCCGAATTCGGGCACCAGTCCCAGCAGCGAGGCCGCGATTGCGCTTTCTGTGCCGTGGCGCGTCGTGCGCGCGCCGAGGATCGAATTGGCATAGACGACGGCCGACGATTCCGTCCAGGCGCAGATCTCACCTTTCACCGGCACGTTGCCCACCAGGTAGGGGGCGCAGGTAAAGGTGGGAATGTACCCGGCCTCGACGGCCATGGCGTTCAAATCTTGCTGCATCTTGAATTGTTCCGGGTCGTGTTGCGGCAGGCCGGGGGTATCCATCGTCATAAACAGGGTATGGACGGTGCAGGTGCAGCGGGGGTGGGTCTGGCGCGAACACGCTTGCCTCAAGTCGTCCACATATTGCGCGATTGTTTCCGGCGATGCCCCACGGCCCACACTGTTGGGTACGGGCAGCAAGACGTGGGTGTTGTCGACCGGTACCAGACGGCGGGCGTCCATCACCTCGCCCCATTCGACCAGCCAGCGCATGCACTGTGCCAAGTATTCGCCCTGCGCGCCGTCCAGGATCGCGCGCTGTTCGGTAGTGAGTTCCATCGTCGCCTCCATAGTGGCGGAATTGCAGAGTATCTTCTTGGGATGAATAGGGCGCATTCTAGCCTACAACAGGCAGGGTGTCAAGTAAGATTCTGCTTGCTAACTTGGCCACATCAGAGGATATGATTTCCTGTCGGCAAATACTCGATCAGGCCAAGATGTCTGCGCTTTTGAGATAGCACTGCGATCGGGCAATCAGCGATGCGATCTCGTTCATGCTGCAATCCCTTTGATCTCGCGTATCAAAGATCGAATAGGATGGGGCAGCCGCATCCAGATCTTGGTTTGCACAGAATGAATGACTGTGCTAATATTCCAGCACATCGTTATCCCAAGACGACCAAGAGAATGTTTCTTCACGAGTTCGCAAGGAGAGAAAATGAAACAGTTCTGTGTCACCACCGCAATGGGCAAGCGGCTGATCGGCAAGGGCATGGCCGCGCATCCCGATATCGAGCAGGTTTTGGAAAAAGGCATATTGGTTATCATCGCCGGGTCGACCAACGGCTACGTGGCCGAGGAGATCCTGGCCTCGATCGGGCAAGCCGAGGGCTTTTCGCGCGTCGGCTTTCGCCGCGGGCTGACCACCGCACCCGGCGCCAAACCGGCCAAGGCCGAGTTGACCGGCGATGTTGTCATCGTCGATGGGCAGTGGCAAAAAGGCAAGCTGATCACCGACGTGGCCGGCGACCTCAAGACGGGCGACGTTGTGCTCAAGGGGGCCAACGCCTTTGATCCCTATGGCAAACCGGCCGTGCAGATCGGCCATCCCCAGGGTGGGACGATCATGTCCGTGATCCCGGCCGTGATCGGCCGCCGGGTGCGCTTGATCGTGCCCGTGGGCCTCGAAAAACGCGTGATCGAGGACGTCGACACCCTCGCCCAACGCTGCAACGCGCCGGGCACGTCGGGCCCGCGCCTGTTCCCGATCCCGGGCCAGATCTTTACCGAGCTGGACGCGATCGATCTCTTGACCGGGGCCGATGCCTGCCTGCTCGCGGCGGGCGGCGTCTATGGCGCTGAGGGTGCGTCGTGGTTGGGGATCAGCGGCGACGATGAACAGATCCAGATGGCAGCCGATCTGATCAAATCGCTGGCTGGCGAACCACCTTGTGAGGTATAGGGCGGCCCATGATCGTCATCATCAATGGCCCGTGCGGGATCGGCAAAACCTCGGTGGCCTGGGAATTGAATGCCCGTTTCGAGCGCGCTGTCATGCTCGACGGTGATTACGTCGGAGCGGTGCATCCGTTCGAGATCTATGACGATGATCGCATCGCCTATCTGTACCGCACGATCCATCACCTGGTCGCCTATCATGTCGACCATGGTGAGTATCACAACTTTGTAGTCGATTACGTCTTTGAATCGCCGGAATCGCTGGCCGAGCTGCGCCATTTACTCGCTGATCTGGACGACGAGATCTATGCCTTTCGCCTCGTCGCCTCCGATGAGGCCATCGCCGCTCGCATCCATAAGCGTGAGCGGGAATCCGACGCCGACCTGCGCTGGTACCTCAAGCGTTACAAGGAATTGGTTGCCATCCAGACAAAAGCAGCCGCGCGCGGCGATATGGGCTTTGCGATCGACACTACCGGCCTCGGCGCGGCAGAGGTGGCTGATGTCATCTGGCGCAACCTGCGCGAGGCGGTGGTGCTTGAGCCCTATGACCCGGTCTGGCCCGAGCGGTATGAGGCCGAACGCGTCCGGATCGCGGCTGCGCTGGGCGGCCTGGCGGTTGGCATTCACCACATCGGCAGCACGGCCGTGCCTGGCCTGGATGCCAAGCCGGTTATCGATACCCTGATCGTCGTCTCTCACCTGGACGAGGCAGCACGCTGTATCGAGCCGCTCCAGGTGCTGGGCTATACCTTTGTCGACTATCCGCAAAATACCGACCGGCGCTTTTTCCGCAAAGGTGTGCCGCGCACCCATCACCTGCACATTGTCGCTGAGGGCAGCCAGACGCTGGCCGATCACCTCGATTTTCGCGATGCCCTGCGCGCCGATCCTGCGCTGCGGCAGCAGTATCAGGACCTCAAGCGTGCTCTGTCTGTGCAATATGAGCACGATCGGGCCAAGTACAGTGAGCGCAAAGGTGCTTTTGTCGCCGATGCGCTGGCCAGATGGCGAGCAGATGGGTCACGGATATACGCAGATAAACACGGATGACGAAGTCAAAGAGTCAATCGATAGGAAAAGTGTGTTAATCCTGTAAATCCTGCAAATCCTCTCAATCCTGTGATGTTTTAGAGGAGCATCTATGGCAACAAAGCCGAACATCATCTTGATTCTTATGGATGACCTGGGCTGGAGAGATTTGAGCTGTTATGGCAGCACGTTTTATGAAACGCCCAATCTCGACCGGTTGGCCGCCGAGAGCATGTGCTTTACCGATGCCTATGCCGCCTGCCCGGTCTGCTCACCCACCCGGGCCAGCATCCTCACCGGCAAATACCCGGCGACCGTCGGCGTCACCGATTGGATCGATTGGGGCAAGCGTCTGCATCCGGCCAAGGGCAAACTGATCGACGTGCCCTATATCGATCATCTGCCCCTGGAGGAAACGACCCTCGCCGAGGCACTCCGTGATGGTGGGTATCACACCTGGCACGTCGGCAAGTGGCACCTGGGTGAGCAGCCGTTTTACCCCGATAGGCAGGGCTTTGAGCGCAACGTCGGCGGCTGTCACTGGGGCATGCCCAAAAACGGCTATTTTGCGCCCTGGGGGATGCCGAATCTGCAGGATGGCCCGCCGGGGGAATATCTACCCGATCGTCTGACCGACGAGGCGATCGCCTTGATTGAAAACAACGACGACGGCTGTCCCTTTTTCCTCAACCTGTGGTATTACAGCGTGCACACCCCTATCCAGGCCAAGGCGGAGAAAATTCCCAAGTACGAAGCCAAGGCCAGAGCGATGGGTCTGGATCAGATCGAACCGTTTGCGATCGGCGACTTTTTCCCCTGCGATCACAAAAAGACGCAGCGGATCAAACGCCGTCTGCTCCAGTCCGACCCGGCCTACGCGGCGATGGTTGAAAGTGTCGACGAGAATGTGGGGCGGCTGCTGCAGGCGCTTGAACAGACCGGGCAGGCACAGAACACAGTCGTCATCTTTACCTCCGATAACGGTGGTCTGGCGACGTCTGAAGGGTCGCCAACCTGCAACGCGCCCCTGGCGGAAGGCAAAGGTTGGATGTACGAAGGCGGCACGCGCGAGCCGCTCATTGTCCGCTGGCCCGGCGTGGTTCAGCCCGGCAGCCGGTGCGCGGTGCCGGTGACCAGCCCTGATTTCTACCCGACCCTGCTCGAGATCGCGGAACTCGATCCGCTGCCCGAGCAGCACGTCGACGGTCTCAGCTTGCTGCCTCTGCTTCAAGGCAGCGATGGCTTGCAGCGAGAGGCGATTTTCTGGCATTATCCCCACTATGGCAACCAGGGCGGCACGCCGGGCTCGTCGGTCCGGGCTGGCGATTTCAAACTGATCGAGTTTTTTGAGGACGGCGCAATCGAGTTGTATCACTTGCAGGATGACGTTGGCGAGGACCATAACCTGGTGGACGCCCGACCAGAGGTAGCATCCCGGCTGCATCGCCTGCTGACTAAATGGCGGGCTCGAGTTGAGGCCAGGATCCCGCAGCCGAATCCCGATTATGCATCTTGAACGAAACGAGGAGGAACGATGGAAAGTCAAACCAGTCTGGAGTTGCTTCGCCCCTATGCTGTTGACCCGCTTCCGGACGCGCCACCCGAGATCCTGCCCTGGGACCACGCCGATCCATGGGGGTTGGACGGCACGGCCCGTGCAGCGTTGGGACTGCTGATCGCCGGGGAAAAGCCGGGAAGGCGGCTGTATGACTTGGCCGATTTTTTGCTTACCTTTTGCGTCGAGGGATATGGGCCGCGCCTCTATCCCGACGCGCTGCTGTTGAACGGCACGGCGCTGGCGTTATGTGGTTACTTGTGTCACGACACCCACCCCGAAGCAGGCTTGTGGCGGGTGATCGGCTGCGCCCGGCTGGCGACGGTGGCCCACCAACGCAAGGCGGCGTTGAACGATCGTATTGTCGCCGATTGTGTATTGGTGGTCTGCCAGGTGGCGGATGAACGGGCGCTGCCCATTCTGTCCGACCTGATCACCCTGCGCGAGCGGATGTGGGGCAAGCTGCTCGA
>JAFGJF010000469.1 GCA_016929205.1 Anaerolineae bacterium | reverse complement strand
GATGATCACCGTTGCGCCTATTGTCAGACGACTGAAGCCAATACCGGACAGCCAATGTCTGTTGATCATATTATCCCTCAGGTTCGAGGCGGTACAACGGTTTTTGAGAATCTATGTTTTGCCTGTCGCCGCTGCAATGAGTTCAAAGGAAGCGCCGCCAGTGTGCAAGATCCTTTGACTGGGGAAGCGGTCGCCTTGTTTAACCCTCGCCAACAAATATGGGATGATCACTTTCAATGGGATGATTCTGGGGCATTGATTGTCGGTTTGACGGCTGTCGGTCGTGCGACGATTGTGGCTCTGAATATGAATAATCCTGTGATTGTGGATGCGCGCCGTCGCTGGATCGGTGTTGGTTGGCATCCACCCTCGTGATTACTCAAAAGTCTGTGTCTTTTTGAGTGCCTACGGTTTTGCGCTCGGTCGAGTTTACGGTACAACCTTGACGACCCGGAAAACGGGCATCGCCGACCAATCGTAAACAAGCTGCATTTCGACCCACTCTTTGCCTTCCTGGGCCACGATCGTTTGGAACGTCTCCCAGCGATTGCGAAACTGGACATAGTTGACGTGAAAGATGTAGACGGCGTCGGGGTTGTCCAGCTGCTCGCGAACACGAATCGCAAAGGCCCCATCCACATCGTTTCGATCCTGGTAGCCAAAAATCTCGACCGGGTTGATCTCACCCGCGCTCAGGAATTGTACCACGTCCTGGATTGCCATATCCATGGCCACCACGTCGTCGATCTGTTGTTCTTGCAGGTATTCGACCAGCCGGTACGAGGCGACGGTATGCTCACCCTTGCCGCCGACGATGACGAGTTCGCGATAATAGGCGACATCCACCTCCAGGTCGTCATAGATCAACATCCCCGCCAGGGCCAGCACGGCAGCCAGGCCCAGGCTCGCGGCGGCGGCCCATGCTTTTCCAGCCAAGATCGGCCACCGTCCAAGGTTCAGGCCATCCAATCCCAATTGTCGTGCAGCCATGTCGGCCGTCGCGGCGATCGCCAGCACGGGCCAGGGAACGATGATTGCCAGGTGGGTGAACCACAGGGCGGTCGGGGTAAAGACGCTCAGGGCGATGGTGACGACGATCACCAGAAGGGGAAACAAGATCTTGCGCACTGCCTCCCGCGCACGCAGTAGCGGCGAGAGGATCAGGGTCAGAACGGCAAGCAGATACGTTTTGTCCGTCGCTTTCCATTTGCCAAATTTCCAGGCCAGGTAGGCAAAAAAAATGAACAACAGCGATGCGCTCAAGCCGGTGCCCAGCCATCCAAGCCAGGCTTTCCAGCCGCGCAGGCGTGCAGCGGAAGAACCGGCTATGGCCGCTCGGCCCAGGCCGGTGATTGCCGCCGCCGCAACCCCGGCGGCGATGACGAGGACGTACCAGAACGGCGTTTTCAAATTTGAGAAAAAGAGGGCGAGGTAACCGACCACGACGACGACCGTGACCGTGCTCCAGGCGGGCAGCGTTTCTCGCAGCGTGTGTCGTTTGCTGCCAAAGAGTGAAAACGCCGCGACACCCAGGGCGATCAAAAAGACGGACGGGTAGCGCCAACTGGCATAGGGGTGGATCGACAGGTACCAGAACGTCTCACCATTGAGCACCGAGCGCAGTTCCTTGATTCGCACGCGCAGATTCTCGGCAATGTTGGTGTTGTCGACGTCATAGTAGGACGCGGCAAAGACGTTGTCACGAATATAGTTGATCGTCGATTGGGTACGGATGTTGAAAATGATCTGCGGCAGCAGTCCGACCGCCAACAACAGGCCGCCAATCAAAAGGTCCCGCCAGCGCAAGCGAACGTGCAAGGGAGCCAGGGAACGTTCGCGCAGGCAGGCCACGATGTTGTCCAGGTTGAGCAGCACAAATGCGCTGCCGATGCCGGCAATCAGCCAGCCGAACAAAAACTTGGCGCTGATGCCAAGGCCAAATAAAAAACAACCGACGTAAAAATAGATGGCCTGCCCACGACGGTTTTGCCGGGCGCGTCGCCACCAACGCAGCCAGACCCATGCCGCTGCCATCGAGATCGGGATCGTCACTGAGGTCACAAAAACGCCCTGGCGGCTCCAAAAGACGAACGAGGGGCAGACGGCCAACATGAATACGGCGATCGTGGCTACGCGGCGGTTGTACAACTCGCGGGCCAAGAGATAGAGAAAGACCATCGCCACTGCCGACTGGACGATGGGCATGGTGCGCAGAGCGGTGACGTTGATGCCCAGGATGGCAAAGAACGGGATGGCCATATAGGTGTTGACCGTGGCAATATACTCGTAAATCATCACCGGCAAGCGCAAGCCAAACAAGTCAAGGCACACGTCCTTGAAACATTCGACCTCCTGCCCCTGCACAAGCTGCACGGCGGGGATCACTTCCAGCGCCTCGTCGGTGTGGGGGCCGGGAAGCGTGATACGATAAAAGGCGATCGTAACAAAGATGCTCAATGCCAGGCCGAGGATCAACATCTCGATCCCTGCGGTGAGGATGCGGCTCCACTTTGCTCTCAAATGAAACGATCTCTCCGTGGGAGCGCTTTTTGCTTTGTCCATCATGCCGCCGGTTCCACGGACGGCAGGCGATAGACGCCCAAGATGCAGACCCAATGAAAAACCAGTCGAAACAGCACCGGCTCAAATTCAGGAAACAATGCTTGAAGCATGTTGAGTGTAAACGGCGCGTCCGGGTGTTCATCAATCGTTTTGCGGCTGCTGAGCAGCCGTCTAAAAATGTCGTAACGAACGTAAGGGTGATAGCCCCAGGGCACGGTAGCAATTGTGATGCCTCCAGGCGAGAGCAGGCGCTTGGCTTCGGCGACGATGCGTTCGGGTGAGGCGGTATGTTCCAGGATGTCGATGAGCAGAACGAAATCAAAGCTGCGATCGCGAAAGGGTAACCGGGTGCCATCGGCAACAGAGAGCATGCCGCTTTCCAGATTACATTCTTCAAGATAGCGTTCGGCCTGGTGCACGTCGTGCGCGCTGATATCGATGCCCACCACGTCATATCCTGCACGGCGCAAGGGGATGAGCATTGGCCCGGTGTTGCAGCCGATGTCGAGCGCCCTGCACCCGGGATCGATGTTCAACTCGGACGTGATCAACTGCATCAGAGTTTGAATACGGTTGGTGTGAAATACTTTTTCAAAAAAGTTACCCTTGATCTGGGCGTTGTACAGATCGTGTCCGAAACCATCGCTAGATAGACTGGATACCATCAACGGGATGCGCTCGCTGACCGAGAATACCTCGGAACATACAGTACAGGTAACCGACTGTTCATCGTAGGCGAGTGCGCTATGACACGCCGGACATACCAAAATCTCTTTCAACATCGGATCAACCATCATCTTGTCCTCTACTTGCTTTATTCTTTAACCTGGAGCGAGACGCCGGTGATGGCGCTGTCAAAGTCCCATCCCGACGCATAGATGCGAATACTCTCGATGTATACCGGTGCCAGTTCCCCCATGGTTTGCATCAAGTTGTCGCTTTCAAACAGGTACCATTCGCCTTGTACCACCTTGATGCCATTGATCATCGTCTTCCATTCGGGGCCAGTGCCGGGATCGAGATAGTAAAAGCCCCAATAGCGGGAGCGCGAGTCGCCAAAGGCGTCTTTGTATTTGAGTTCGACCATAATCGGGAACTCGGTGCTTACGTGCCCCCCTCCGGCAAGGCTCTGATAGTTTACCTGGACTTCACAACCGAACTTGAGCGATGAAAAATCTCGCACATCTTTGTCCACGTGCTGAATGGTGCTCTGTTCGCCGTGGGTTCTGGCTCCCAGGCGCTTGAACGACAACATTGTTCTCTCATTTACCGCTACGATTTTGGTCTCACCCAGTGGATCTCGTTCATCCTGGCGATAGCTGGCTGGCTCTTCCCAACCGCTGCCAAGGACGGCGTCAAAGTCTTGGTTGACGATCAGGTTTTGTTCGGG
>JAFGJF010000468.1 GCA_016929205.1 Anaerolineae bacterium | reverse complement strand
GACCAAGATCTGGCTCATATGCGCGTCCGGGCATACAGCACATCGTCGTGGTTGCGGGCCGTGGGCTGTCCTGCCGGGCCCTGGGCCAGACCCTGGCCCAACTCGCGCATCAGGTCGCGGGCGTGCTCGATCTGCGCCTGGCGATCCAGCCATTCGGCGACGGCGGTTTGAATGACTTGATCAATGGTTCGCTGCCTGGCGCGGGCAGCGGCGGCCAATTGATCGACTTGTTCGGCATCCAGTTTCAGTTGAACGGCAATCTCGGACATCATTCACCTCATCGGTCATTGTCGGTCTTTTCATACCTATTATAGCACAAAAACGCGATTTCGGCAGAGGACGTTTGTGAACGTTTTGCACCTGGCGGCAAGCGATATCCCCCGTCTCGGGGCCTGGCATGCGTCTCTGGGCGCGCAGGCACCTGGCGCGATCAGCGCGGCGGGCAACCTGGACCTGCTGGATGGGCAATTGCTGGCCTTTTTCTGCTCGGCGCGGGCACCGGGGGCGATCATTCTCCAAGCCCACGATCTGGCGCAGAGGTGGCGGCACACCGGCCCGGTATTGGTCAGCGGCTTTCACTCGCCAGTCGAGAGCGAGGTGCTAGCAGTGCTGCTGCGCGGGCCGCAGCCTGTGGTCGTCTGCCCGGCGCGCGGCCTGGAACGGATGCGCCTCAAGGCCGAATACAAGGTGCCGCTGGCGGAAGGCCGGCTGCTGCTGCTGTCGCCTTTTGTGGCTTCAGTGCGGCGGGCGATGGCGCGTACGGCGCAGCAGCGCAACCGCTTTGTCGCCGCCCTGGCTGATGCGGTGTTGATTGCCCACGCCCATCGCGGGAGCAAGACGATGGCCATGGCAGAAGAGATTGTGGGTTGGCGAAAAAAAGTGTATACGCTGGATCATCCGGCGAATGAGGGGTTGCGGGAGTTGGGGGTGGCAGGGTGGGATCAAGTCGCGTATCAGAAACAAACACAGACAATGTAAACCGAACTACTTGGTCAAGGAGGACTCGAGATGGCTCATGACGATCAGCTTGCACAACTCATTCGCACCAAATATCCTTTTCCAATCAGCCATACATACACCTATATGGAAAACCGGGTCGATCCCAACGACCGCTACCAGGCCGTGATGGCATGCTATGAAGTCATGCTCAAGACAATTGCGTCGGTTGCTCTGGCCAACTTTATGCACGACGTTCAAGAAGATACTGGTCTGGGAAACAACCGCCTTTTTCAAGACCTGCTTGAGACATTGAGCCGCCCTCTATCCCTGGGACACTGGCACAACATATTACGCCTCACAGTGTGGCCTTACCACGATCGGCGCGACAGGCTGTTGGTTCCCGAGCTGTTCGAGTTTTACTACCGCGTGACTGAAAGTGGCAACGTAAGATCCGAAGGCAACACGGTACGTCTGATCCAGCATTTTATCGAGGAGAGAAACGAGGAGGCACACCACCGCAATCGTTCGCAAGTCAGCTCGCTGCAACGCCAGATCAAGCTGGAAGACCTGGAGCAAGATCTGCACACACTGCTGCAACAACTCCAATTCCTGGCTGACTATGAACTGTTTTACGTCGAACACGCAGAATACTCGAGTGGACAATGGCACTACCGGGCGAATCAGGTCAACGGGTCTCATTACCCTTTCCGGCAAACGATGTGGCAGACGGCGCACAATGTCAACTCGCATCGTTGTTTGTTGAAAGATAAAACGGAAACCAGGATCCTGGACTTGCACCCGTTCTTGCTCGTGACCTCCGAAGGGCGGTTGCAGCAGCCGGATATTTTCTTTTTCGACGGCGTGTTCAGTTCGGGCAAGGCGTGCTTTATGAGTCATTATGTTAACGATTACATTGAGCCGGCCAACGAGGGATCGTCGGCCTCGGTGGCCAGCGACGTTGTCCACGCTTTACTCAACTTTTTGCGCAAGCAGATCCCAGTAGCAGAGGAAGAGGAAACAGCGAGCATTGAAGAAACGCTCTCGGCAATTGAAGTCTATCGCCAATCCGCGCAGTGGTCCTGGGAACACGGCCAGCGTCAATCGATCTCATTGACCGCGTTGCGCGAGATCCTCAAGCTGACGCGCGAGGAGGCCCTGCAACAGGAACGGGCTTTGGACACGCAGCGCGGCATCGAAGTCGAACGCGAGGTCGAGGTGCCCTTTGAAGGCGATCCGAACTGGGCCAACCTGGCCTATTACGTGCTCGACACCAGCGACCAGGAAGAGATGCTGTACCGCGACATTGCCGCCGAAGCTGCCCGCCTTCGTGACCAATACGATCCCGATTGGCAAATGGGGGATTCATCCAACATCGAGGCCACGATGAGCAACACCCTGAGGCGCAACCCCAGGTTCTACAAGATCCGGCGCGGCTACTATCGGCTGGCCAAACACAACGAGCTGCTGTCCAACCCGTCCTGGGCCAACCTGGCCTGTTTCGTCCTCCAGTACGCCGATCCCGATGGCAAAGGGATGCACGTGCAAGAGATCACCGATCAGGCGATCCAGCTCAAGGAAAAGTACAGCGACTGGCACCGCGAGAGCACGCAAACGCCGGCCAACACGGTAAGCGCGACGATGAGCGTCGACCATCGCTTCGAGTCCTTGCCGGAGCGTGGTTATTGGCGGTTGGCCCGGCAAACGGAAACGCAGCAGAAAAAAGTGGATCAGCCCACGAAACAACAGACGCCCTCGCGCAATGAAATATACAAAGGGATCTGGGCCAGGTTAGAGGAACTTGGCACTTTGGCGCCGCTTCCCTTTGGCCGCACCTATTTCACATTGGAGGACAAGGCCCATTTCATGTTCCGCGCCTCCAAAGCGCACCATCGCAATAACGAGATCGAGTATTTCCTGGGTGTAACGCCGCAGTACTTTGAACGGATCCGGAATATGGGATATGGCTTTATAGTCTTTGTCCTCGGTTCGTCCGACAATGCGCTGATCGTGCCGGCACAGACGTTCGCCGAATGGGTGGACGGCATTGAACCAAGTGGGAGCGGCATCTGGCCGATGGGATTTTACCAATCCAAAGACATGTCGCACGTCGAACGATGGGTGCCCGGCGCGGGACGAGAAGACGTTTCCGTTTTTTTGAACGACTATCATTCCATTCAGAACGCGTTACAACCCGCATCAGAGACAACACCTAAAAAGAGGCGGCGGCGAGTGCGATCCGCGATTCACGTTGCCGACCTTCTCAAATCGGGACTGCTCAAGCCAGGAGATCAGGTTCATACACAGAAAGCTCCAGACAGGGTCGCTACCGTCATTGACGCGAAAACGGTCAAATATGAAGGACGGCAAATGCGCTACAACGATTGGGGGATGCTGGTCACCGGTTGGGCATCGATCAATATCTACCTGCAGGTTGTGTTGGCGCGTACCGGGCAGACATTGGACGAGCTGCGCGAGGAGTTGAGGGAACGATCGAAAAAGATATAATGACTGTGAACGAGACAAGCCCATTCCCCAAAGCCGATACCCCGTCCGGCGTCACCTCCCTGCGGCAGGTCAACGCCCGGCTCAAGCGGCCGGTCGAGGAACAAACCAGGGTGAACACATCCGGGT
>JAFGJF010000467.1 GCA_016929205.1 Anaerolineae bacterium | reverse complement strand
GGTCAACATCGCACGGTCGATGGACGGGCGGTGTGCAATACGTGTGGCTGCCGGCACCTCCCGGCTGATGATCGTGATCGCCGGATAGGCGATCACGTCCGCATGGAACGCGGGCGTGTCCACCATATCCACATAGATTTTCAGGTGATACTGTTCGGACACCAAGCGGCGCAGCGGGCCGCCGTATCGATTTTTCATCCAGCGATCGGCGCAGATGAATCCTAAACTGCCCCCCTGGGTCAGCATGGACAGGGAACGCTCGATGAATGGTATATAGATGTCTGCCCGGTCGTACATGGTCTTGTAGCGTCGCCGGTACTCGGCCAATAAAGGGGCAGGAATCAGTTCCTGGCGCACATAGGGCGGGTTGCCGACCACAAAATCAAACGGACTATCCAGTGGGGTGAGCAGAAAATCGCCCTGGATCAGCCAGCGGTCGGCCAGGGCCTGGGCGATTTCAGCGCCCAGCTCCCGGGTGAGCAGTGCCAACAATTTCTTGCGGGTGGACATGAATGTGTCTCGGTGCAGCTCGACGGCGCGGATGGCATCACCCAGGTCATCGAGCGCCGATCCCCTGCCCGCCGCCCCCTGCCAACTGCTGAGCAGCCGCCCGACGACGGCCAGCACAAAGTCCCCTCCCCCAAACGAAGGTTCCAGGAGCCTCTTTTGATACAGCGGCCAATCGGCAGTATATCCAACCAGGTTCAGAATGAAATCGACCACTTCGGAACGGGTATAGATCGCTCCTCGGGCTTCAAGTCCGCCCTCCGCAGCCAGGTGCTCTATGGCGGCAGCAATCAGGGGCGAATGACGGACCACCTGATCGTCGAATGTGTCAAAGCTGAGCTGTTCTACCGATAACGTGCTGCCCATCTCATGTGCTTTCAGCACCCTCAACGAATCGGATCCCAACCGGGCACCCGCCCATTATACATGCTGGGGCGGGTAGACGTCAAGCCGGATGCGCCGATTCGCCTGCGACTCGGAAAAGTGCTATAATCACTTCAACCTCGTCCCCCTTTCCGTTCATAGACATCCTCCAGATACCGATCAAAACAGATCGCGATACAGCCGGGTAGTGTGTCCAATCGGATGTACTATCCTGTGAACTGGGAGCAGTAAGATGAAAAGATCGGCATGGGTTGTCCTGGCGATCGGTCTTTTGATCTGCTTGATGGTGTCATCAGCGCCGGCAAAAGCAAATAACGGCTTACTTGTCAATGGCGGTTTTGAATGGGGAAACGGTTTGCCAGACAACTGGCTGCCGGACTCGTGGATCCCCGAAGCGGCGTTCACCTGGAGCGATACGCAGTCCTATTTGGGAAGCAAAAGCATCCAGATCTCTCTGACCACAGCGAACGATGCGCGCTGGATTCAGACTGTAAACGTCCAACCGGATACGGACTATCGCTTGTCGGGTTGGATCAAGACGGAGAACGTGGCACACACTTCCGAGACGGCCGATGTAGGGGCCAGTCTGGGCGTGTACAGCATGGGGACACACACGTTGGGTCTGCTCGGCACGAACGAGTGGACCCATGTCAGCCTGGTTTTCAATACCGGTTCAAACTCGCAAATCACGATTGCGGCCCGATTGGGGTATTGGTCCGGGACGACGACCGGTACAGCCTGGTTCGATGAGTTGAGCCTGGCGTCTGTAGAGCCAAATCCTTCACTCACCACCTTCCTTCCTATCGTGTACTGCACATCATGTGAGAGCCGTACCAGTCCAGGCTGGAAAATACTGGTGCTGGTATACGAGTCGACAGATTTTGCTTACGTGGATGACGTTGGACAACAGCGTCACTTTATTGCCCAGATGACACAAGCCGATAAAGACAAACTAGCTGCTGCTGCTACTCGCTTTGTGAATGTCGATGTCCCTGCACTCAACAGCGGTTATATGACGCCAACCCTCACAATCCGATATCTGCCTCACGCATTGACCGAACTCTCACTGATGTCAGACAATCGTTATGCGCCGTCGCCAACGGACGCGGCTCCGGACAGAGATCCTGCATTTGACTCGGTGATTACGATCTGGGATGGCAGCGGAACGGACCTGATCACCGACGAACCGTTGTCCATTAAGGGGTCGGCATGGGCCTGGCCCATGGGGATCGGCCAGACCTATGACGCGATCCATGTTGATTTCATCCAGCATACGGACCGGAACGTGTTCAAGCACGAATGGGGACATTCGATCCTTTTTTACTATGATTCGGCCGGGACGGCGCCCTATCCGGCTGTAGATAACCACATCAATGACACGACCCATCGCTACGTGACTTGTGTGACCGGAGAATCATACATCCTGCAAGACGAAACCGATCTGAATCCGATTCCTCATTCGATTTACAACAACTTGTCGGGGTTTACCCATGATTATTACTCTGGTTTCACGGCGACTGCCGACCGCCCGATGCGCTGTTTAGGGATCACAGCCGCGGCCTGGGCATCGGGTGGTCCCGTTTCCAGGCCCCCATCCGGGGCAGAGGATGCCGCCGGGCGTTGGCGCAGCCCCCGAGATGACACGATCGCGATCGCGGTTCCGTATCCAGAATAGAGATGGTTCAGAAACGTGCCGGGTGGACCGGTTTCTCACCTGCAACGGTTTCATCACCGGTTCGTGTGTCACCCAAAACGTGCTATAATCCCCTCCAGCTCGTTCCTCCTGCCGTCCAACGACCACCTAACCTTTTGCCGACAAGGAGACAAATGAAAATCGGCTCGATCGTGATCCGTTGTTACGAGTTCGACAAAATGCTGGCCTTTTGGCAAGAAGCGCTGCACTATGTTCCCAAAGAACCGGCCCAGGGCGGCTGGGTCATCCTGACCGATCCGCAGCGCAAGGGGCCCAACCTGTCTTTAGACCGGGCGCCGGAAAGACGCTCCGGAAAACGAAGCTGGCTGCACCTGGACCTCTATACAGACGACCAGGAAGGGGAAGTGGAAAGGCTGGTCCGGCTCGGGGCGACCCGCTACCCATGGCGGTACCCACCCGGCGCCGATTACGTCGTATTGGAAGATCCCGATGGCAACCTCTTTTGCGTGATTCAGGTTGCGGACGAGACTTGAACCGGCGTTCGGAGGGAACCAAGATGACACAATCAGAGAACATTCGCCCGTTCGACATCCGCCGCGATCTGGACGCCATGATCGACTTGATCGAAACGGCCTTTGCCGGTGAACTGGAAGCCTGGGGCGGCGATTTCCGCGAGCAGATCGACATGGCCAAACAGATGCTGCCCCTCCTCTCTACCTTGCGCCGGGTCTCTAAAAAATTCCAGCACATCTTTGACGGCTTTGTGTGGGAAGAACAGGGGCGCATCGTTTCGATGGTCACCGTCCTCAATCGAGGGTTGAATACCAAGCGCTGGCTGATCGCCAACGTGGCTACCCATCCCGATTACCGGCGCCGGGGGTTGGCGCGCCAACTGGTCGCCCGGGCGATGGAGCACGCCCGCTCGCTGGGCGCCGAAATATGCACGCTGGACGTGCACGCCACAGCCACTCCGGCTTATAACCTGTACCGCAGCCTGGGATTTGTGCATTATGACAGCCAGACCGCATTCAAGCTGGAGAGGATCCCGGATATAAAAGCCAGTCCCCTGCCCGGCTACCGGCTGCGGACGATGAAACTGGGCGAATGGCGGCTGCGCTACGAACTGGCCTTGCGCGAAACGCCCCCGGAGGTGCAGGGTTTTCTGCCGGTCAGCGAGGCCGATTTTCGCATTTTGCCCATCGAGCACGTGACCAACATCCTGGCGCAGTGCATTCAACAAGTGAACGTCCGGCGCTGGGCGATCGAGTCAGACGGAGAGTTGGCCGGCACGGTGAGCCTGGCCGCGTACCGCAAATCCAAGGTGCATCACGAACTGTCCATGTGCTTTCATCCGGCGCATCGCCAGGCGCTGGCCGAGCCCCTGTTGACCCTGGCGCTCGAAACCCTGCAAACCTACCCGCCGAACATTTTGCGGACCGAAGCCCGTACTTGTTACACAGACCTGCGGGAGCTGTTCAAAAAGTACGGTTTTGTAGAGATGGAAACGAACCACCGTCTGGGCGTCCGGTTCGATTAAAGATTGAGCCGTCTTTTTTGTCCTCGCGGCCTTTGTGCCGGCCCGGTTCGACACGGCAATGATCTTGCCATGTTGGGCGGCCTCTTATTGGTAGCTTATCACATCATGCTGGCGTACAGGCTCTTTCGGTTGAAAGGGAGTGATTCAAAATGACAAAAAAAAGATCTGCCCCTGAAACCAGCGGGCAAAACTGGAAACCGCTTTACAAATTGGGCGGGCTGACCGCCCTGCTGATGGTGATGCTCACCATCGGCCAGTTTATCGTGGTCATGGTCGCTCCGCCGCCTTATGGGGGTTCTGCGCTCGACTGGTTCGCGATCTTTCAAGGCAGCCGGCTCGCCGGGCTCCTTGATTTTGAACTCTTGATGGTGGTCTATGTGATCGTTTCGATCCCGACCTCTCTGGCGCTTTACGTGCTCCTCAGGCAAGCCAGCCCATCCTTCACCACCCTCTTTTTGATCCTCAGCCTGGTGGGAACGATGTCCTTTATCGCTGCCAGGCCGGCCTTTGAAATGCTGGCCCTCAGCAATGAATATGCCGCGGCGACAACGGACGCGCAGAGAACGATGTATCTATCCGCAGGAGAGGGGCTGCTCGCTGTTTTTCATGGCACTGCCTTTTACGTGAGCTATCTTCTCGGGTCGATCGGCGGGCTGATCATTTCGCTGGTCATGCTCAAGAGCGACCTCTTTGGCAGGGCGCCTGCTTATTTGCGCATTGCATCCAGCGTGTTCGACATGGGCCTCTTTGTGCCCACGATCGGGCTTTTCATCTCGGTCTTTTCCGTCCTGTTTTTGCTGATCTGGAATATCTTGATCGCCCGCCGGCTTTTCCAATTGGGCAGAGCGGCTTGACCCGGCGAAAGATCATCGTCTAAAAACAGTATCAACCAACAAGGAGTAGAATCACGATGCTCAAGACGCAGGGAGTATACGATCTGGTCAAGGAAGTGTTAGAAACCATGCCCCAGCCGTATGGCGAAGACGTTGTCGAGGATGTATGCCTGGCCATCGAAAATAATCCATACTACCTGCAGAGATACCAGGAGTTGAGCGCTGAACTTGTAGCCTGGGTGGTCAACAATTGGATAGGCCAGTACGTCAAACAAATCACCGGGATGCGCTCTATTCGGGAAGTTAAAGCAAAAAGAAGCCATCTCATAACAGCCTTTACAAAACTCTCGTACTGAGATCGATCCCGGGTGATGCGTTACGACGCCCAGTCTGCCGCCAGCAGTTTGGCCTGATCCAGCACCGTCTGGGCCGCCGAATCGCGCAGGTCCGGCGGATAGCTGTACTTGCGCAAGATCCGCTTACTATGATCAGATGGTGCACAAGAGCAAGCACCACAACCAAGCCCTCTGTGCCTGTGCAGCGCACCCGATGGACCGCGTATACGCGCTGATCAAAGAGAATCGACACCTGTGGAAAATCCACAGTGACGCCGCCTGCGTTTTGTGATATGATGGAGGCGTACTGAATATGCACAGCGTGGGTGAAGGATGGATAGACTTGTTCAGGTAGCCGAGTATAAACAAAGAGGTAACACCACTACATACATAATCACCCTGTCGCTGTCCAGCCACCTTTTGCGACAGGGAGCGCGATCGATAGCAGCATATCAGATATATCTGCTGTTGATCGGCGTATTGGTCGCTGCGACAGCCTGTAACCGGGAGCACGTCACAACTTTAACACCCGAACCCACGAGGTTGACTGCAGACCTTGTTGGCGAGTTGCTCATAGTTGATGAATGCCTTCGTGTAAACGCACAAAGTAGCAACACCAGTTACTTGCTCGCATGGCCCCCTGATTTAGCAGTGAGAATAGAAAAGGATACTGTACAGATCCTGGATGAAAATGGCCAAGAGATAGCGTTACAGATCGGAGAACCAGTATACATCAGCGGCGGCGAAGTTCATTCAATCGAGTACTTGGACGAACGAGTGCGACAGAAACTACCTGCCCGTTGCCCGGGTCCCTACTGGCTTGTCGGCAACGAGATCCGCTCAGTCAATGCCCAGGAGGAACTCAAGTGAGTACAACAGGGCATGAGCAGAGACATCGTCCATCAAGCTGCCGATGCCCCCCTTGTCGACTGTCGCCCGTAGTGGGCCACCCATGGTCGGGTGATGTGAGCTACTCACATGTGTGGAAAAGACAAGAATGAGACAGCGTTTGATCGTTCTAACCTTGACGAGTTTGCTGTTCGTGGGCTGTGCCAGCACTCCCCTTCCTGATGTGCAAGCCACCGTTCATGCTGCCGTTGCAGCCACATTGACCGCGCAGCCGACCGAGATGCCAACCCGCACCCCAAGTCCGGAACCGATGCCCACTGTACGCCCACCGGCGACCGAGGTGCCTCCACCTCTTGCTTTTTCCTTGGCAACGTACCGAGGCCAGGGGTTCTCCTTTCAGTATCCGGCCAATGCTCAGGTGAAAAGCGTCTCTCCTGGCGGGATGGCGTGGCAGGCCGTCTCTCCTGCGACGACCGAGATCCACGTTGCCGGCCCCGAGATCTGGATCCGGCCGGGTGATGCGGATTGGTTCTACCGCGGTCCGGCGTACAGCTTGTTCATACGGACCTACGAGAACCCTGAAGCGCTGGATGCAGAGGTTTGGGCGCGGAACTATATTCTCAGTTCCTGGCAGGAAGCCAAAAGGCTGGAACGACCATGGGGGGCGTTGCC
>JAFGJF010000466.1 GCA_016929205.1 Anaerolineae bacterium | reverse complement strand
CGTCGCCGAGATTGGTTGGGCAGGCACGATCAGCGTATAAGTGACCAGGGTGCCCAACGTCGCCGTCGAAGGCGGGCTGAACTGCTCGCGCTTGCGAATCCCGCCGTCGACCGTACGGACCGCAGTCGAGTGCGAACCGCCGCCATAGTCACGGGTGATGGTCGTCGGCTGGGAATTGCCGCTCCAGTTATCGTAGATCAGAGAGGCCTGGTTGGCCAGGACAATGTTTGCCGTGATGTGGTCGACCACGCTGAGCACAACGGTCAAGGTGAGCGCATTGTGGGTCGTGGGCACATAGGGCGACCCCGGGACCAACTGGTTGATGCCCCAGGTCAAGACCCCTGTCGCGCCGGGAATCGGCGATGGTTCTGTGATCACCAAGGTGAGCGGATCGTCACTGGTCAATGTGTAATCACGTAACGTCATCCCGGCGGGCAGCACGTCGGTGATCACCAGATCGTAGCCAATGGCCTGGGTGTGATTCGAGACGACGAGGGTATAGGTGACCAGATCATTGGCCCCGACGAAGCATCCCGTCTGATTGAGCCTGGTGACGAGCACGTCATCCAAGACCATATCGATGTTGTTCGAGCCCCGGAACTCGATGGACCCCCTGCCAAAGGTGTCGTTGGTGGCTTCCAGGGCGAGTTGGCCGTCGACATAGATGCGCAGGTGCGGGCCTTCGGCGCGGATCTCGTAGTGGTGCCAGGCCAGCGGACGGGGCAGTGTAGCACTATCCAGTGTGTTATTGCTTCCTCCTGCTCTTCGAATCAGGCTCAGATTACCATCCGGATAGATCCAGAACATGTAACGGTTGTTGCCATCTTGCATCCTGAAATCGACGTTCAACCGGCCGTTGTTATCTGCATTGTGCTTGGCCATAAAGCTCAAGCTGAAATCAGAGGCGTCGTCCACTTGGTTGTTGGTGCTGGTATCGCTGCCAGTAAAGTGGAGCACACCCTGTGTTGCATCGCGGACAATGCTTGCAGACGTTGTCCATCCATCCGGGCTGACGTTAAAGTTGGCCTGATGCAACAGTGCCTCACACCCAGACTCGGTTACATACGACTTGCCGATGTGCAGCAGCGGCTCGACAAGTTTGATGTCCGCTGTATCGGTAAAGTTATAGCTGTAACCGTCTTGCACATAGGTCATGCTGATTTCGTTGGTCCGGCTGATGCCATGTTGATTCGAATCGATGGCCTGGATGACAGCCGTGATCGTACCATTGATCTGAACGACACCTGGTTCGCTAACGCCCAACGCCCAGACAATGTTGCCCGAGTCATACAGACCAGGAGTGTTGCTCGGGACAACGACCGTTTGTGTTGGTCCGCCATCTGCGCCATCCACATCCACGACGTAGGTCAGCACGGCAGAAACGTAGCCCAGACCAACCGGCAGGGCATCGGTGACGACAATGCCCTCGTATGCTCCGTTGGCGTCCGACAGCGCGGCTTCAATCTCAAAGACCACCAGGCTGCCGATGGTGCCCGTTTGCACCTCGGGGGTCTTGGCAAAGTCGTTCAACAAACTGACAAAGGCGTCGTTATCGGCATCCACCGTTTGGCATCCTGTGCCACAGTGGCTGGACACCTCGGCCAGGTTTTCGTTGTGGCCGCTTTCGGTCAGCACGGCGGTCAGCGTCACCACCCACGTCGCGCCGGTGGGCAGCGTGCCCAGGTCCCAGGTGATGACGTTGGTGCCGCTCAAGTTGGCCGTCGCGCTACTGGTGTTGCCAAGGTGGGTCAGGCTGAGGAACTGGCTGCCGGCGGTATCGGTGACGACGACCCAGCGCGCCTCGCCCGTTCCCGTGTTGGTCACGGTGACCGTCCAGGTGACCACCTCGCCAACCGCGTCGACCTGGAAATCGGGCAGTTTGCTGATTTGAATATCCGGCTGGTCAAAGTTAATCGTCGAGGTCGTTATTTCGGTATGCGTGATCGGCACGAGGCAGCCCGGATGGTCCTCGTACGAGATGTGGACGACGTTGGATCCGGTCGGCGCGATAGCACAGATGCCGTCGGTGGCGGTCTGGCGGATCGAAAAGGTGATCACCGTCGTGCCCTGGGGCAGGATGTTCCACGTCCAGGTCAGAACCGTTGCCCCGGTGGCAGGTGAAATAACCGATCCAGGGGCCACGCCGAATACGTATTCATAGCCCATGGGCAGGGTATCGGTCAGCACAACGTTATAGGCATCAGGGCCGTTCTCGTTCTCGATAATAATGGTCAAGTCGCCGCCGCAGACGTTCATGTTGGTGCTGCCCGGCACGACGAGACCCAACTCGGGCTGCTTGACGATGTAGGCCAGGGCGCGTTCGGGTGGTTCAACCCGGCAGCCATCATCACAGCCGTAGGACAGCTCGGCCGTGTTGGTCGTATTGATCCGGCAGTCAATGCCGGTGGTCAGAACGTTGGTAATGTACATATAGTGATCGATGCCATCGGCCGGCAAATTGCCGATCGTCCAGGAAACCGCGCGCGTGGGGACAACGTAACCCACCGTGCCCATGGTGACGAGGGTTGAACTGTACGCCAGATCGGCTGATAGAACGTCGCTGACGACTACATTTTGGGCCACATAGGCCCCAATCGCGTTCTCGGCAGTAACACGCCAGACGATGACGTCGCCGGGCCCGCCGTACACGGTATTGGCATAGGCCGTGTCGCCCTGGGTGCTGTTGAGCCCATCCTTGGTCAGGGTGATATCGGGCTCGATGGTGTCCAATGTTTCCGCGCTTTCGAGCCGCAGGAAAAAGTCGCCACATGCCTTGTCCCCACCGGCCGTGGCCTGCACCCGGTTTTCGCCGGGTGTCTCACAGTCGGTTTGTACCATGTATTCGATGACAATGGTTTCTTCGGGCCCGCGATCCTGCAACAGGTTTGTTTGCGTTGGAAACAGTGCGATGTCCACGCCCCAATAGAGCATCGTCGTCGTCAACGACGAACTGACGGTCAGCCGTGGTTCAAAGGGAATGTTACTCAAAGCGGGAATAGGGTTGCCGAACCGGTCCTCGATCGTGATCGCCGCCGTACCGGCAACGTAGCCCATTGAGGTAATCGTTTCGGTCACGACCATGTTATAGATGTGCGATTCGAGAGCCGCGTTTTTGACTCTCAGGATGACGACCCCCGTTTCGCACAGCGGCAGGTCGGCGGTCTGGTCGTTTTCGGACCGTACAGCCACCGGCAGTTGGCCAAAGATGACCTCGTCCTGGTAGAATCCGGGGCACGCACTCCCGTCCAGGCAGCCGGAATCGACCTGGACGACGCTGGTTGTGTCGGCGCAACTCACCGTGGTCGCAGTGATGACCATATGAACCACCTGGCCCGGAGCGAGGTTTGACACCTGCCAGACAACGTCCTTGCCGCCGGTAAAGGGCGCGCTGGTCAGCAAATCGACCTGGTCGGCGAGGGTGGTGGTATAGGTGTAGAGGGCCAATCCTGTACCTAACAAGTTGGTGATCACAAACTGCCCGGCTATGCCATCGCCGGTGTTAAAGGCGTAGACGTGCCAGTAGACCCGGTTTTCGGCAATGTTGTAATGGTCCGGGGTGACAAACAGGCGGATCTCGGGACTTTCGACCACCTCATTGTTATTGTCGGTATGGCTATAGACCACGACACAGCGGTTTTCAAAGCGTACCCCGGCGCGCAGATTGGCGGGGTTACAACTGCGGGTCATGGTAAAGCCAATCGTGCCGGTCGTGCTGTTGGTCGCGGTGAGCGGGTTGGCAAAGGTCCAGGTGATCGTATTGTCGGCGCTGATGACCGTGACCGGGTTGCCGGTAAAGCCACCGCCATAACTCACGGCAGAGAGATCGATGCCCTCAAACTCGGGCGAAGCGATGTTGAGTGTGACCACGATATTGTTGGCGACCAGGTTATTTGAGACCAGATCGGGATCGGAAACGGTGAGTGTGACCCAGGTGGGCGCGCAGCCGACAAAGTTGTCGGGCGAGATGTCGATCTGCAAATCGGCGCGCTGGATGGAAATGGACGCAGTTTGCTCAAAATTGTAATTGTCACCCGAACCACACGATCCCTGCGAAGCGACGTTGAGAACCTCGAATTCGGAAGTTGTGCTGGATGTGAACACAGGATTGCCGGACAGGATGTCATTGTCGACGTAGAGCGTGTAAATGATGCTGATGTTATGCGTGCCTGTGGGCGACGCAATGCTGTCAAAATCGAGGATCAATTGGGGGGCGGCCTGCACAATGGCCGTTTGTGCAGTTCTGTCTGTGCCATCGATCGAGACGACCAAACTGCCCACCTCATAGTTCAGCGTCCCGGCAGGAATGGGTGGCGCAGCCGTGCTGCCCAAGGTTTCGGTAAAGGTTACGCTGCTCCAATCGCTGATAAAGACCCTGGCATAGGTATTGCTCACCACCAATGTGCCACAAACCTGACCGTCCGAAATGGCCGATTTGGGCGACGCTTCTGCCGGATCTCCGGTCGGCGGCAGTACGCGCACAGTCGTGGCAGCTTGGGCACCCAATCCCGTGCAGCCGGCGCAGCCATCCCCGGCCTGACCATATGCGGTGTTGTCGTATACACTGTGGGCACCACAGTCGGCCGAGACGTCAAGCACGCGCACCGTGATCGTCAGGCGGCCGGTGAGGTCATAGGGCATCAATGAGGGCGTGATCGGTATTTCCCAAACGAGCCGGGTATCCAGGCCAACGGCCGAGGTGACGATCGTGGAGGTGACAATCCCTCCCGGCGTGATCACGTTGGTGCCAGTGATCGAGTAAAGCACAGAGCTTGGTGACGAAATGACCTCTCCAGCATAGGCCAAGATCTCAAAGACGCCGGGAACAACATCTTCAATGCGAATCGTGTTGGTCATCCTGTGGGCATTGAGTGTCTCAAAATCGATCAAGAAATTAAACACATCGCCCGTATCGATCGCGCCGCCCGGCGCTGTATTGGTCTTTTCCATACCAAAACGGGGCATATTGGTCTCGGTAAAGGGAACGATGGTATCGATATCCCCAATATACTCCTCACCGCAAGCATCTTCATACTCGGCGTTAAAAATAGCCTGCCAGTGCCGTGAATTGCCGCATATGTGGCTCGGGGTCACGACAAATGAAAGCGTGATTTGTTGCCCCGGAAAAATAACCCCACCGTTTCCGATATAGGTAAAGCGTTCGCCAGCCAGACTATAGATCCATTCACTGCTGACCTGATCGACATCCACCATTATCCGAGCAGGATAGAGCGGCGAATCGGGATAAGGCTGTATCCAGTCGGGTATCTCTTCTTCTTCGGTCTGTATCATATTCAACACGAGGCCGTAGGCCGGATCGGCCGTCATGGCATTAGTGACGGTGATGACGATCGTCTGCGTCTGGGTCACGGCACAGTAATCGAACTGGATCGTGTTGATCTCAAAGCTGAGGTCCGGTTCCCTCAATTCCGGGCCGACGTCGACCGTGGCGCTGCTGGCACTCAGCGGCGGGTCGCAGGTCGGGCAGGTGACGTCGGCGTACCCATGCGCGACATTGGTATAGTCATTCGGGCCACATGTGGAATGATTGCCCACATCCGTCACCGTGATCGACATGGTGCCGGTCAAATCGCCCGGCCCAGCGCCCGAAGGGATGGACCAGACCAGTGTGTTTCCCATTGGCGCAATGCTGCCTGCCGTGGCGGCAGTGCTGTCGATGGCAAAAAAGGAAGAGACGTCGTCGGTGATGACGATCGTGCCGCTGATGCTCTCGACATTCCGGGCGTCGAGATCGACGGTGAACACGATGGTCCCAGCAGCGTCTATAGAAAAGTTCTTGTCGATGGACAGCGACGGGCTGTTCTCGGAATCGTAGCTATAGTTGATAACGGTAGAAGGGCCACGATACGGGAAATCGCAAGGATCGGTAAACGCGCTGTCCAGGGTGAACGATCCATCCGTCTCTACGCCACACACGACTGCATCGGGCGTGAGCATAAAAGCCAACGTCACCTGCTGTCCGGGCATAATCGCCTGGCTGGTGGTAAAGGTGCCGCTTCCATCGTAGAACCAACTGGCCGGCACATTGTCCACCGCAAAGGGCAAGCCGCCGAGCTGCGCGCTGCTCAGTTCGAAATTCAGCGCCGGGCCGGCGCCGGCCGCGTTGGTGATTGTCAGGGCTACCCTTTCCGGCGTCTGGGCGCAATAGTCAAAGGTCACGTCATTGCTGGCGATCGAAATGTCGGGAATGTCCAGCATGTAGGCCACGTCGACCACATCCTCCACCGGCGTCGCACTCGATCCGGTGCCATCTTCGTTGCCGATACTCCACCAGGAGAGGGCGGTATTGGTCAGGTTGGTACACGAGTTGATTGTTGCCGTTACGACAAAGTTGTGTTGCCCGCCAACGGTGATGTGAAAAGCCGGAACCATCAATTCGCTGATATCGACATCGGTGTAACCTATACCGGCAACGTCGGACAAGGTCGCCGAATACACGGTCCCCAAACCGGTGTTGGCGATCAAAACGTCCCAGGCTACCACGTCGCCATAGGTGCCGGTTTGCACCTTGGGCGTTTTCCTGATCACGAGGTTGCCGCGCCCAACTTCGACGTTTTCGCCGGCGTTGAGCCTTTCGACGTCACCGGGCGGATTCTCGTAGACAAAATCCACGTCCAGCCGCTGTCCTGAGTCGGTGCCGTCGGTAGTTGATAGTTTGAAAACCAGGATCAGTTGGTGTCCCGGGGCCAGACTGTAGGTGCTGGGCAGCGTCCAGGTCACCGTCGCGCCGGCATCGGTGACAGTGTAGGGAACTGTGCCGCTGGCGACATCTGTCAAGCCGAGGTCACCAACAAAGTCAAATCCCAATGGAGGAAGATGCACCTCGATATAGGGGTTAAGCGCGGCCGTGGTCGCGCTGTCGTTACGGATTGTGACGGTGTAGAAATCGCCGCCGACGGCCTCAT
>JAFGJF010000465.1 GCA_016929205.1 Anaerolineae bacterium | reverse complement strand
GGAAGGCGCAGGAGGAGACGCCGTTGCCGGGGGGGCAGCGGTATGGGTTGGTATGGCGATGGGTGTATCTGTCTGTCGTACCGGGTTTGTTTGCGTCGGCATTCTGGTTGGAGCACTTGTCAGAGATGGCGTCATCGTTGGTGGTGGCGTGTTCGACGGAACGGCAGGTGGCGTATTGCTGGGTCGGGGCGTATCCGTTAGCTCGGGCGTATCGGTCGCCAACAGCATTGGTGTGACTGTCTCGGTCGGTGTAGGGGGAACGTAGCCGCTCAACGTCAGCTCCTCGACGTGGGGCAGCTCGGTCACATTACCGGCCCGGTCGTATACCCAGGCTGTGAGCGCGACATCACCTTTGGCGCCGATGAGCGTTGTATCCCAGACCCACTCAAAGCCATCCTGGGGATCATCGTCGTAGCCCAGGTGATGCCAGTGCCCGTCGTACCAGGCGTAAAAAATAGCGCGATCCAGGTCACTCGTTTCGTCTTGAACGTCCAGCGACACAGTGATCTCGCCGCCCAGGTGCGAGCCTGACCGCGGAAAAGCAACTTGACCGGAAGGCGGCATGCGGTCGAGGGCGACGTTTTGGGCATCGTCGGCCCAGGTCTCGTTCCCTGCCCGATCAACGACGCGCACCGTGAAATCGGTCATGCCATCGGCGAGTCCTTCTCCGTCCCATTCCAGCGTCCAGCCCTCTGCCGCGTCACGATCCTCACCGATCTTGATCCACCCTTCTCCCTGGTTGGCGTAAAATTCGACGACATCAACGCCGCTGCCGTCGTCCGTGGCCCACGCACTGAGGGGCACGCCCGGACGGGCGACTCCGCCGCTTGCCGGGTGGATGTTACCTGCGTTGGGAGGGGTGCGGTCCAGGACCAGGTTGGTCGCCTGATCGAGTGAGCTGTTGACCCGGCCCAAGGAGTCGGTGACCCTGGCCTGTATGCGGCCCCGGCTCCAGTCCTCAATGTTGCCTGGATTCCATCGCGTGCGCCAGCCATCGCTGCCATTCTCGTCAACGCCGGCCAGGTGCCACGTGCCACCGTACCAGGCATAAAAATCGACGCGCTTTACGCCGGCCTCCGGTGGTACTGGGGAAAAGACGAGATCCAGCGGCCCGGTCAGGATCGCGTTCGACTGGGGATCGAGTGTGCCATTGCTGATGGTGGTACGGTCAATTGTCACATTATTGACGATTTGGGTCAGTGTCGTGTTGCCCGCGCCGTCCGTAAGGCGTGCACCCACGTCGATCGACCTGCTGTCGTCGATGCCGTCTGGCTCCCATTCCAGCAGCCAGTTGCTGGTGTGCAGCCATTCCGCGTCGCCGATCTCGCGCCACTCTGTTGTGCCCTGCTCGCGAATCAGAAATGAGACTTGATCGGTGGTCGATTCGGGATCGTATGAGGCAGCATAGAGCCACAGTTTGCGACCGGCAACACTGTCCGGCTGTAATCCCACGATGTAACCCAACGGCGGATGGCGGTCGACGGTCACGCCGGTGACGATGGGGCTGCCTTTGCCAATGCGCCCATCCTCGCCAACTGCCCAGGCGTGGACCCAGACTTTGCCTTCAGGAACCTGGCGGGTGTGCCAGGTCAACGACCAGCCGTCACTGCCGTCGCCATCGGTGCCCAGTTCGTGCCATTCATCCTGGTAAAATGCCAGAAAGACGATGGCAGAGATGGGCGGGCTATCGTCGTCGGGCACAAAGCGCAGGTCGAGGTCGCCGTTGGTGCGCGTACCCGGCGTGGGCTGCACGAGATGGCCGATCGCTTTGAGCGGCTCCTGCTCTGCCCACAGCCAGGTTGCCTGCTCTCCCGAATAGTCGATCAAGGGGTCTGGCTCGTCGGTGGGCCGCCAGCCACGGGGATCGGTATAGTAGCCGCCGCGACGCACGGCAAAGTGAAGATGCGGGCCCAGCGAGCATCCCGAGTTGCCACTGATGCCAAGCGGATCGCCCGTTTCCACCCAATCGCCTTCGTGCACACAAATCCCTTCCAGGTGCAGATACGAGGTATAGTACGGCTCGCCGCCATGGTCAACGTCGTGCCTGATGCGCACAAATTGCAGGGGGGTAGCACAACCCGACGGCGCACTGCCGGCAAAGACAACGCTGCCGGGGGCCGCCGCCAGGACCGTGACTCCGGCTCTGGTGCCATAGTCGTAGGCGTTGTGGCCGTCATAATAGACAAACCACCGCGTGTCGGGCAGGTAATATCCTCCCTTGAACGTCGCCGTGCGGCTGAGGATGCCGTCGATGGCGCTGGCCTGCTCGCCGTTAAAGATGACGATCGTATCGTCCCAGGTATAGTCGGGCGATCGGTGGTCGAAATAGGAGGTGATCTGGTAATCGCGGGCAAAGGGCAGCTGTAAAAAGGGCACCGTCGTCGGCGTAGGCGTTGGATCGATTCTCGCCTGTGCCGGTCCCGGTGACAGCGAAACAACGAGCACCAAGCCGATACTGATGATCACACCAAGCGTCACGTGCAGTGTGCGATGTGCGATGCGTTCATATGCTCGTTTGCCCATTTGCCTATTGATAATTCCCCATCTTGCGCCATAGGTCAAGAATTTTGTCGTAGCGCTCTAGCTGCATCCCGGTATAGATACAGTTGGAGGTGCAAAAGATGTAGCCATAGCCGGGCATGCCGTGTTCGAGTGCATAGCGGGTCGATTCGAGGTATTCCTCTTCTGTGCCGGTGTCGATCAGCCCGCAGTTGACGTTGCCGCACAGGCAGACCCGGTCGCCGATCATCTCTTTGACCACCTTGATGTCGATCCCGGCCTGGGGATCGAGTGAGTGCAAGGCGTGGGGGTTGCAGTCGACGAGCTGGTCGATGATCGGCATAATCCCGCCGTCGGTGTGTTTGATCACGTAAAAGCCCATGTCGCGATAGGCGGCGATCAACTGTTTCAGATATGGGGTCACAAACTCGGCGAACTGCTCGGGACGCAGGAATGGCCCGGTGTTGAAACAGTAGTCCGAGCAGAGGGCAAAGCCGTCCAGCCCGCCGCCCTGTAGTTTTTGTGCCTGGGCGATAGCGCGATCGACGTTGCGCTGCGCCTCGTCCTTGAGCGCCTGCGGTTTGTCATACATTTTGCCGACAAAGTCCATCATCGTTTCACCCGAAGGCAGGCCAAAGGTCGCGTCGCCGTGTTTCATCAAAAAATAAGTGTCACCGGTCTTGGCACGGATCTTGTCGGTCAATCGCTGGTATTCTTCCAATTCGTTGACGGGATGATGCATAAAGATGGCGCTGTGCTCGTAGCGTTCGGCGGTGGCGATAAAAATATCGGCCATGTCCTCGCGATGCAGTTCGCGCTCCGTTTCCGTCATTTGGAACCACTGCCCGTAATGGCGGTGGCTGGGATGAACCTTGCCAAAAGCTTCCATGGTCAGGAAAAAGACGAGTTCGAAATGTGGCACGCGCCCGACGATCGGGCGGCGCTCGAGGGTGGCGATAAATCTGTCGCGTGGGGTCATCGTTCTCTCCTCCATCTCGGCTACCACTGCTCGACCAGTTCGAGCAGGTCTGACAAATGTGCGATCTGTGCGTCCGGCTTGATGCCGTCCAGGCTAAAGCTGTCGTTGCGCTTGAATACGGCCTTTATCCCCGCTGCCTGCGCGCCAGCGATGTCGTGCTGGGGAATGTCACCGACGAAAAAGGCGCGTTCGGCGGCAACGTCCAACGCCTCCAGGGCGAGATGGTAGACCTCGGGCTGCGGTTTCCATAGGCCGACGTCGGCGGAAAAGAGAGTATGGTCAAAATAGGGCAGCAAGCCAAAGCGGGCCATTTCCCGGCGGTGGTATTCGCCAGGCCACATCGTGTTCGAGATCAGGCCGATCTTGAGGCCGCGCTCGCGCAATGATTTGACCGTCTCGATGGCATCGTCATAGATTTGGACCTCCTGGTCTACCGGGGCGATGTATTGGGCGATGGCCTCGTCGAGTTCATCCCCTTGAAGGGTCACGCCGCATGTTGCGCAGGATTCGCGCAGTATGTCACCCAGCTTGAGGTTCTTGATCCCTTGCGCGGCCAATTCCCACCGTTTGGGCAGATTGCTGGAAAAGAGTGGCCCGAGCCGGTCGAGATCGAGTGTGTGACCACGAGCGGTCAAAAAGGTGTGGACATTTGCCAGGCCGATGCGCTCCCATTCCAGCCAGGGCAATCTCCGGGGATTAAATTCGAGCAGCGTGCCGCCCAGGTCGAAAAGTGCAGCTTGAGGGATCAAAGGTATATCCTTTCCATGTTATCTACAGTCGTTGTTTTTCTGGCATGGTTGGTACTGAGATTGTATCCAGTCTCAAGTCAAATGCCAGGGCATTGTTCTTGATTCGTTCTATTCCGATGCTTCCGGTGCATCCTGCTCGTTTTCTTGCGACCTGAAAACCTGGAACTTGGTTTCTACCAGGGTGACGATCTGTTCGGCCAGCGCCAACGCTTCCTGGGCCTCGTCTTCCTCGAAATACTCGGCAGGGATCGAGCCGGGCAGTCCGTTGGGGTAGCGCGTAGTGATATAGTACCTGTCCAGGTGACGATAACCGGGTTCCAGTTTCTCGAAATCGGTGTCCCACTGTGCACACTCTTTTCCCAGTGCGAGCAGTGCATGCCCGAGTACCGGTCGTTTCCCGCGCGCGTACAGGTAGGCTTTGAGTGCTTTCTCGCTGGTCTGCTGGCTTTTGAAGCATACTTCCCACCAAAACCGACCTTGCAGCAGCCATTGGGTTGCCTTCAGGTCGAACCGGGCTTGAGATAGCCAGCGCATGCCTTCTTGCAGGTTATGCTTCATAGATCGTAATTCCCTCCTGCAGAGCGGTTTCCAGGAATGAGTTGCCCTCATTCAGCATCATATCGATCTCTTTTGGCGTGTAGACCAATGGCTCAACGACCATCTCTCCATTGCAAAATGCCAGCACGCATTCAATTCGGTCGATAAAGCGCTCGTCTGTATGTTTGACAATGATCAGATCGAGATCGCTTCTTTCGTGGACATCATCCCTGGCGAAAGAGCCGTACACGATCACACGCTGTGGATGGTAACCAGCGACGATGCGATACAAGATTTGCTGCGCAGCAGCGGGCAGCTTGAGATCCTCGAGATGGAGTGCGATTGTGTTATTGGTCTCGTCTATTCCCTTGTCTGATTCGATCACCTGTTCCTCCAGCCTGATCTCTTTTACCTTGATTCTACCATCGTTTCCCGTCCACGGCAATTGTGTCTGCAAACCACGCACGCTCCGCCAAATAGTGTGCTTGATATTGTACCTGAGTACAGGTATAGTTTCAGCCGCAAGCACGATCCCAGATCGCGCCGGTTCTGGTATAATGATATCAACATGGTATGGAGGTGGTACAATGGCCTATATGGGTGGTGTGACTGCCGCGTCTGCGGCAGCAGCAGCGAGACGCCAGCAGATGCTTCAGGCTGAAGAGGAGAATATGGCCCAATACACAGAGCAGGACCTCAAAGATGACTGGGAGTTCAAAATTGTCCGTTCCGACACGGCTGCCTTTCGCAAACCTGAAGTCCTGTCCAGGCTGATCGAAGAAGAGGCCCTCGCCGGCTGGGTGATGCTGGAGAAATTTGACAACACCCGGATCCGGTTCAAGCGGCCGCGCAGCGCTCGCACCCAAGATTATCTCTTGCCGGAAACGGTCGATCCCTACCGCACGCAATACGGCGGCGCGATGAATCGGTCGGCGGTATTGATCATCATCGGCTTGATCCTGGCCATGCTCTTTGGAGTGGGCGTATTGGGCTTGTTTACAGGGGGCGGGGTCGCGATCGGCGAATCGGCGATCATTGCCCCGGCAATCATTGGCGTGTTCGTCTTTGTCATCCTGCTTGTTGTGATCCTGAAACAAAGGTTGAGGTAGGTTTATCGAGAGAGGCCGCTTGACGGCGCTTACGAATAGAGGATTTTGCACTCGTCGTGGAGGATGTCGCCGATGACCTCGATGGCGACCGGCGAGCGATCGATGATCTGTTTTGCGCTGACGTTGATTCTTGTTCTACCCAGTCTGGCCGTTTCGGCGATGGAAATGCCATAGACGATTGTCGTCACGTTTGCCCAGACGGCCAACGAGGCGCACATCGGACAGGGCTCGCACGTCGAAAAGAGGATCGCGCCGGACAGGTCCGGTTCGCCGCACAGGTCCGGATCGCCGCGCATCTTGACTGCCTGGCGGATGGCGTTGACCTCGGCGTGCTGGCTCGGGTCGCCTTCCGTAATCGCCGTGTCGTGAGCCTGTCCGACGATCCGGTCTTCAAAAACCACGATGGCACCGTAACCCTTGTTGCCTTCCGATTTGGATAGCTGCGCCTCTTGAATGGCAACGCGCATATAGGCGTCAAAGTCGATACGTATGATCTTTTCTCTACAATATTCGACATAGGGCCGGATCTCGGCGTACGAGCGATGAAACCGCAATTGCGGATCGAGACGTGAGAAAAATGCCTGGGTTGCTTTCTCGTTGACGGGTTTGCAAACCTGGCGGGTATCCAGCCCAAGCGCGATGCACGCCTCCAGCAGCGAACAGCGATTGGTAGACAGCCACACGATCTCGTTTTCCGTTTCCGAGACGACAGGTAGCTCGTCTCGTTCGAGATTCATCTGTTCCAAGAACAGTAGCTCGTACGCCTCTCGCGGTGTAAAGAGAGACGCACGAGCTGGCAGGTTATGATCCAGCCAGGCCATTCTATTGGCCGTGATCGCCGCCGACATCGCTTGAAAATTGCCGTGCTGTAGCTGGTCGATTGTTTGCCTGATTTTGTCTTCGAATGCGCTCATATCCTGCTATCCGGCTCGGTCGCCGCGCTTGTGAAAGAGGAACCAGTTGTAAAGGTCTTCCCCGGCATAGACGCGCGTCCAAACGTCGTGTCCAAGGTCCTCGTGAATGGTTAAACGTACCGACGTGTGGCCGGCTTGCTCGAGTGCGCACGCCATCTTGTAGATCCACTGTGGCTTGACAACCGGATCGCGCCCGCCTTGAAAGATCCAGATTGGCATATGGGCCTCTACCAGGCGGCGCGCGAGATCGGGGTTCCCATCTCCACAGATGGGCGCGATCGCGGCCCAACGGTCGGGATGCGCGGTCGCCATATGCCAGGTGCCATAGCCGCCGTAGCTCAAGCCGGTCAAATATACGCGGTCGGGATCTCCACGATAGTCGTGCAGCGTCGCATCGACCATATCTAATAGATCTTGTTCACAATTCTGCCAACCACCTTTTGCGCCTTCTTTGCCCCATATGTCTACGCCCGGATACAGCGTGGGCGTATCGTCCGGCGCACGCTGCATCGACCGATTGGGCCGGTCTTCTGCCCGGCGTGGCGGTGCGCCGGAGGCCAATCGCTTTGGTTTCGGCCTGTCCTCACGCATCCGCACCTGGTCGTGCATATCAAATATCGGCAGTTGTGGGGCGATGATGATGAATGGGAGATCCCTGCGTTGGATCCAGGCCTCCGTCATCGGGCCGTGGGTCAAAACATAGTCCAGATCTTTTAGTCCATCGCCGCGCTCCCCACCGCCGTGCAGAAACAAGATCATCGGCCAGTATGTTTCTTGTTCTGTTTCATATCCCCGAGGCAGGTATAACAAATACTCTCGGCGTTGATTCGTGGCCTTGCTCACATAGGATTTGCGTAGCAAGTGTGATGGAGAGCGGTTTTCGTCTGGGCTTGTTGTCATTGTATTCCTCCGAACGGATTCCAGCTTGCCTTGGTGTATTCAGGGCACTTGATTCTGAGCCTGGGTGATGATGCGCCAGGTGTCATGCATCGTGTCCGGGACCTGAGTAAATGCGCTGTCGGGTTTGCGCGTCAGCGTCAATGCGCCACTTGGGCAGGTCGAAACGCACAATCCACAGCCGATGCAGCGGTCGGCATTGAAGGCGATGCGATTGTCCGCTTCCGACAGCGCCTCCATCTGGCATCGTTCCAGACAGGTCCAGCATCCCTGGCAGAGTTCGGGATCGAATTCGGCGATGAACGCGCTGGCGACGGCCTGGGCCGGTTTGGGGTGACGTTTCAATCCGCCCAAAATGCCACAACAGCAGCCACAACAGCAGCAAATGGCCTCAATTTTCTTAGAGTTGGTTGGCTGGAGGACCAGGTTGGCTGCATCGGCCCGAACCAGGATCGCCATCACCTCGTCGCGATCGATAGATCGCGCACGCCCGCCCCGGACGTAATAGTCGGCAAAATCCCCAAACATCAGGCAGCTTTCTTCGGGTGCATCACATCCCCTTCCGTGCATCTTGGCCTGGCGGCGGCAGATGCAGGGAGCGACGGCAAAGCGCTCGTGGGCTCGAACCAGCGCGTTGACCTGCTCGTACGGCAGCGCCTCCAGATCAGGTTCGATGCTTTCGCCAATGGGGATGGTACGCATCTGGGAGATGGTCTGTGGCCTCGACCTCGCTATCTGCGTTTGCCAATAAGCAGACACGTCATCGAGCAGTTCCTCGCTCAGGTTGTTGACCTGGAATTCGTAAATGCCGATCACCCACGGCACGGCCTGGTAGCGAACCGGGCCATCCTCCGGGCAGATGCTAAAGATAAGCCCTTTGTCGGCCATCTCGTCGAGTCGTTGCTGTGCTTGCGCCGGGTCAAGTCCGGCCCGATCGGAGATGGTCTGGGCTGTCTCTCGCTCCAGAGTCAGGTGGATGGCCAGGTCGGCTTGCTGCGGCGTGAACAGCCTTTTCAAGAGGGTCAGTTCTGCGCCGGTTTCGCTGGGCGCAAAGCCGCCCGGCAGGCGATCCAGGTGGTCGGCCAGTTTGCGGTAAATCATCTCTTGTGTCATTTTCATCCTCCTTGATGTATATTCAGATCGTCGCATCATTACGCGTGTGTGGCAGTTTGGTGCGTTGGGGTGAGGGAATGCTCATTTTTACTAGTGTACCACCGGCAGGCGGGTCTGTCAACCTGATTTTTTGCACCAGGCGCGAGACTTTTGTGTGTGGAGCGTGTTACAAGAACAAGACGGGTGCAAGATCAATCCAGAAGCGGGATTGGGAGGAGGACATTGGCTGTTTTGGGATCGGATCGGGGAGAAATGCGAGGGCAGTTGATTTATTTCCAGCTTTTGCTCAAGGGGGCGCTCTCGGTGGGCAAGCTGCTGGTTACCAGTGCCAGCGACGTCAAAAAGTTCAGACGGCCTCGGGCTACCGAGCAGCGTTACGTGAGACCGCCCAGGCGCTATGACCTGTCTTCATACACGACAGATATGCCGTATTGCCAGGCCAACCAGAGATATCTTCGTCCAACTCGCTACTGCAACTCGCGAGCGCCAACGGTGATCGCTCTGGCCAACGCGCTTGGCGCTTATCAAAAGTCCGATCGCGAATTCGCCGAGGCAGCGTTCGAGTTTGCCAAGGAAAAATTGACTTTGGAGATCGCCCCGATCGATGGCGTGGTCGAAACTTTGAACCGGGGGACAGGGACTTGTTTCCAGCTTATCTCGGTATTCATCGCCCTGTGTCGCGCTGCCGGGATTCCCGCCCGCTACAAGATATTTGCGACCGAAATGGTCCAGGCCTGGCGCGGCGCGGTGATTGACGTCGATCCCTTGCTGCAGAAATGGTATGACTCGCTGGGTTATTTCTTGTTGGAGGGGGAGGGCGAAGCGTACATCGATGGGCGATGGACGGTGGCGCACGTCGGGCCTGTCGCGGAGCGGCAGGCTGCTGCCGGTATCCCGATCACCCGTTTGGGCGAAGATGCGCTTGGGGTTTGGTTCTCTGCCCGGCCGGGCACAATCATGCTGCTGCCGATCGGGATCATCCTGATCGCCAACCCCTTTGAGACCAAGACTCAACAATTGGAAGAGATCGAGACGCAGCGCTGAACGTATCGCATCTGTACCAAGATCACCTTGATCGCGGACTATGCTGCTATCGAGGTGGTTTGGTATCTTGGCCATCATTTGGGGATTGGTCGACAAGAAACCTGGTTTTTGTCAAAAACCAGGTTTCTTTGCCCTAACCATTGAAAGAGACGTGATTTGTATGTATGCCGGGTTTTTGCAGACCTCTATGCCATGTTGCGAATGCGGACCTCGATCTCGGACTGATTCTGCAAGAGTTTCACCAGCTTGGAGGTGTCGGTGCTGCCATAGTGATAAGGGTACAGGATTGCGGGCTGGATCATCTTCGCCACGTCGGCGACCATCTCGGGGGTCATCGTGTACGGCAGGTTCATCGGCAAAAACGCACAATCGATTGCCTCGAGTTTCTGCATTTCCGGGATCTTTTCTGTGTCCCCGGCCACGTACACACGTTTGTCCCCAAAGGCGATCACGTATCCATTCCCTGCACCTTGAGGATGAAAGGGTATGCCATCATCGCGCTTGTGAATGACGTTATAAGCCGGCACGGCCTCGATCGTCAAGCCGTCAACGGTTTTCACGTCACCGTTGCCCATCACGATCCCACCCTTGATTTGCCTGGCACAGATCTCGGTCAACACCACGACTGTCTTGTCCGTTCGCACGTGTGACAGCGCCGCCGGATCGAGGTGATCGCCGTGCTCGTGTGTGATCAGCACCACATCTGCCTTGGGCAGCTTGGCATAGTCTGCTACCTGGCTAAACGGATCGACGTGGATTGTTTTGTCGTTAAAGGTCAACATCAGCGTGCCGTGACCGAGAAATGTGATTTCCAGATCCCCGGAATCGGTTTGTATGACGTCTGTTTCGAACTGCTTTTGAGCTGCCATTGTTATGCCTCCTTTGCACTTTCTCTGAGGTAATGTAGGTCGAAATGGCATTCCAGCTTATCATGCCATCAAGCCAAGGTGATCTCTTGGCAGAGATAAACGTCCTGTATGGCGTTCAGCAGCGATATGCCTTCCGCCATCGGGCGCTGGAAGGCTTTTCTGCCGCTGATCAGTCCACATCCGCCGGCCCGCTTGTTGATCACCGCCGTTTCCACGGCCTGGCCAAAGTCATTTTTGCCGGACGCGCCGCCAGAATTGATCAGACCGATCCTGCCCATGTAGCACCCTGCGACCTGGTAACGGGTCAGGTCGATCGGGTGATCGCTGCTGAGCTGTTCGTAGACCTTGGGGTCTGTTCTGCCGAAATTGAGGGCGAGGAATCCCTTGTTGCACGTGGGTAGCTTTTGTTTGATCAAATCAGCTTCCAGCGTGACCCCGAGGTGGTTTGCCTGGCTGGTCAGATCGGCAGCGGTGTGATAATCTACGCCCTCGTGTTTAAAGGCCGGGTTGCGCAAGTAGCACCACAGCACGGTAAACAACCCGAGATCGTGCGCGCGCGAGAACGCTTCGCTGACTTCTTGGAGCTGGCGACTAGATTCTGGCGATCCAAAATAGATCGTTGCTCCGACACCGACGGCACCGAGATCCCATGCCTGCTCTACGCTGGCGAACATCGTTTGATCGTATTGGTTGGGATAGGTGAGCAGTTCATTGTGATTGAGCTTGACGAAAAAGGGGATCTTGTGGGCGTATTTGCGCGAGACCAGGCCCAGCACGCCAAGCGTTGACGTGACGCCGTTGCATCCGCCTTCGATGGCCAGCTTGACAATGTTTTCCGGGTCAAAGTACAGCGGGTTGGGCGCAAAAGACGCGCCTGCCGAGTGTTCGATCCCCTGGTCGACCGGCAAGATCGAGAGATACCCGGTTCCCCCAAGGCGGCCGTGGTTGCGCAGTTGAGCCAGGTTGCCCAGCACGCGGTTGCTGCGATCTGAATCGATGAACACGCGGTCGATATAGTCCGGACCCGGTACGTGCAGCATATCTTGAGCGATGGTCATACATTGGTGTTCGAGCAGGTCTTGTGCTTTATCTCCTAACAGTTCGGTGATTTTGTCGATCATTTGGTTTTCCTGTTCCTTTCTAGAAAACAATTTCGAGTTGATCAGCCTGCATAGATGTTGCCTGGTACGATTGTTTGCCAGCAGCAGACAGCTTGCTGCTACTATCATATCACAGGTTAAGATGGAATTCAACAGGAATCTGTTGCTACAGGCTGTTGAAAAACCTGCCAGCATCGTGGTGGGGGTTATGGCAAGTACTGCTTGGCGATGCTCGCACCGACCGTATAGTTGGGATCGACCATATTGCCCAGGCGCACTCGGCCGATCTGGGTGAGCAGCATGTACGCGTCCCAGGTGTCAAAGCCATAACTGTCGACCATCCAGTGGACCAGGTCGGCATAGGCGATGCGTGTCGCATCTTCCATAGGGCGCGCGCTGCCGATGCTCATTATGAATGTTTCATTCTCGAGACGCGGCCAATCCAGACGCCATCCCTTGACCAGGTCCAGCGTCATCCGGGCCGTGGTGGCGAACTCGATGGCTACCCCGCAGAGTTCGCCGTCGCCTTGTATGGCGTGGCCATCGCCCAGGTAGAGCAATGCGCCCTCTGCCCGCACGGGCAGGTAGAGGGTGCAACCCGGTCCCACGTCCGGCAAGTCCATATTGCCGCCGTGGTTGCCCGGTGTGAGAGAATTGATCGAATCGATCTGCGGTGCGGTGCCGATGGTGCCGATGAACGGTTCGTAGGGCAGGGTGATGCGATCGCTCCACGCGATCCCATTTTCCGTGACGTTGACTTTGCGCACGATTTCCGGCAGCGGGTCTTGAAGGGTAACAGTGGTATCCGTGCCGGTCAAGCCGCCAAAATGAGGCACCAGGCACGTTGTTCCCCGGGGCTGTGGCCCACGGGGCATGATGGAATGGATCCTGACCGCCAGGGCGTCGCCTTTTTGTGCTCCCTCGACGTAAATGGGCCCGCTCTGGGGGTTGAGAAAAGGAACCTCGAGGACGGCGGAAGGTTTGGTGTCCTCGTCGCGTATCTTGCCTTCAAAGGCGTCGTGGGTGTCCACGACCACCATGTCCCCCGGTTTGACGCGCAGCACGGGCTCTGCATATGGGCCGATGGTATAGTGATACCTCTGCTGCATGCTTTCAGCCAGACGATGTTCTGCCATATCTGCCTCCTACAAAGTTCAGTTCAGCGATTCACCAATCTGTTTTCCATAATACAGTTCAGGGCGCTGGCCCCGGTACCACGGATTCTCACCACGTTGAGCCAACGCTTTTTCGGGAGATACGTCGGCGAGAATGATCCCTTCCTCGCCCCAGATTTCGGCCAGCGGCTTGCCATCCTCATCCGTGATATTGCTTCCACCTCCGCATTCCCTGCCATCCTCATCCGGGCCACAGCAGCATGATGCAGCGATGATCATTGAGTTCCTGGACGCCAGGTCCTTCACCTCTGTGTACCCGCGGCTGTTTCGATTGTTTATCCAGAACACAACGGCGCATCCGAGGTTGGCATAGGCACGGGTCATTTCCCGGAAATCTCCATCATAACAGAACAGCAACTTTTGAAAAGCTTGTGTGGTTGGGCCATCTGCGGGTTCCGCGAGTTGGCGCAGATTGGGTGTATAGCCGACGAGCAGTTCCTCGTGGAACAGAATGACGTCAGCGTCCTGGGCCAGGGCTTGTGTGGCAAAATTGAGTGCTTTGGTCCGGTTCTCATTTGGCTTGCCGGGATTGCCATTTTGCTGTACGACGGCGATTCGAAACGACATACCATTTCCTTCCGGTGGAAAATCCCGAGTCATAGTCTTGCGCTAACGAAACGCGTACCTTGACATCGTGCGTTTTCTCACAAGATTGGGGTCGGCCAGTAGAGCCACTATGATAGCATAGATTCAACAGCCTGGCAAAAGCAAAGACAATCTCATCCTGGTTTGATCTGGGCCTTGTTTGTTCTTGACAAAATAAGCGACTGGCGTATGATAAATAATATGGTATGACCAGGTGCGCGAGGGCGCGTCCGGGGAGCAAAAAACGCGCGGATAACATTCCACTCAATACAAGGAGGCAAACGATGAATGGGTTCAAATTTACCAAGCTACAAGACGGGGAAAAGATGGTTTTTGGCCCGGTTACGTTCACGCAGACCGCCAGTTTTAGCGGCGGACAGGGCCCCGCACAGAGCAGTGTGGCCAAAACAAGCGGGCGTACGGTGGGCATAACCAACCAACGGGTGATCGTCGAAGACATCAGCTCTGCGGACAAAACCAAAGTCTATGCCAACGCAGATG
>JAFGJF010000464.1 GCA_016929205.1 Anaerolineae bacterium | reverse complement strand
GGTGTGCTTCGGGTCACCTTTATGGACGAAGCGATCTATTTGCACACGTTACAGATCCGCTCGGAATTTCGCCGGAGAGGATTTGGCCGCCAGCTTTTGGAAAACATAGTCCGAGACCTGCTGGCCGAGGGCAAGCGTGTACGCCTCGAAGTGGACACCGAGAACGACATCGCGCTGTCGTTGTACCGTTCCTGCGGCTTTCAGGTGATTGCCACGTATCGTTACTACGAACTGCGAGCGTGAGGCATACGGCTGGGCAAATCGGGACAGTGTCCGGACAAGAGCATGGTGTTCTACGATGCCCTTAAGAGTTGACGATTTAGGCATATCGTGATATGCTTACCGCATCTCACCAAAGGCCGTTATGCTCAAAAATCGCTGCGATTCTACCGCTCATCTCTCACTCTGTTCGCGATTTCGAGCACGACCCGCCCCATCTAGCCGGCGATTCTTTCGATGCCTCCACGCGCTTTGGGATGGGCTGCGTGGCGAGGGACAAGGAGGAGAATGATGAGCCAGGATAAAGAGCTGGAAGCGCTCAAGCGCGAGAATGTGCTGCAGCGAAAACAACTTGACCTCATCGCCGCGATCGACGCGATTCGTGACGCCGAATCCAAACCACAAGCCATGCTGGACGCGATTGTCGACTTGCTGGCGGATCGGTCGAATTCATCAAGGACTATTTGGCGCAAATGACGCAAGTCATTCTCGCGCACGAAGGCACGATTGACAAATTTGTCGGCGATGAAGTGATGGCCTTGTTTGGCGCGCCGATCCCCCAACAAGATCATGCCTTGCGGGCTATACGTGTCGGACTAGAGATGCAGGCGGTTTACCAGGCGAGAATGAAACACTGGCAGCAGCGCGGCGTCGCAGCGCCGCCCATTGGCATTGGCATCGTGACCGGTAAAATGATTGTCGGTGAGATGGGAAGCCCCCAGCGATCCGACTATACCGTCATTGGGCGGGACGTCAACCTTGGCGCGCGCATCTGCGACGTTGCCGAGGGCGGGAAAATCCTGATCAGTGAGGCGACCTATGACCAGGTAAAAGATCGGATAAAAGCCGTCCCTCGTCCTGGCCAGCGGTTCAAAGGAGTGCCCCACGACGTCACCGTTTACGACATGGTCCGCCTGCTCGATTGACGTCGGACCTAGTTAGAATACGACTGGAGGTATCATCTCAAAAAAGAGGGGAACGCCAGCATCTTGCTGGCTCTCAAGCCAAGATGACGGCGTTCCCCCAAGATATTGACAGGATACGACTGGAGAAAACAATGCCGAACAAAAAAGACGTGACACTGATCCGAGAATTGGCCGCTCGCGTGGCCGACATCGCCGCCCTGCCGGTCCAGGAAGAAAAACGCGCGCTGTGGCGCAAACTCAACGCCTGCGAACCGGTACGCCCGATGGTCATGATCGATCAGGTCTGCTGGAACGAGATGAACGTCGACGACGAACTGACCCTGCGCTGCGTCGATGCCGAATGCCGCAGATATGAGGATCGCCTCCGGCGCACGCTTTTCCAGTGGACCCATTTTCCCGTAGACATGGTCGTCGACCCCTTTATCCGTATCCCCAAGGCGATCCACAATAGCGGATTTGGTCTCTTTGTACACGAAGAGACCGCTGTGACCGACCCGACCAACGACGTCGTGGCCCATATGTATGAAAACCAATTCCAGACCGAGGAAGACCTGGAGAAAATCCACGAACCCATCGTCAGCCACGATCCGGGCGAGACACAACGCCGCCTCCAGGTCGCCCACAAGCTCTTTGACGGCCTGTTGGAGGTGCGGCCCTGGGGCGCCGACCCCTATCTGTCGCTGTGGGATCCCATTGCCACGTGGATGGGGATCGAGAACGCGATCTATGCCCTGATCGACAGGCCCGACTATATGCATCGTCTTTTGGATCGTATGACCAACGGCTATTTGAGCATGCTCGACCAGTTGGAAGAACAAGGGCTGTTGTGCGAGCCCCAGAGCCTGATCCACTGCACGGGCGCGTTTACCGACGAACTTCCGGCCCCCGGCTATGATCCGAAAAAACCGCGCACCAGGGACATCTGGATGTTCGGACTGGCGCAGATGCTCGGCACCGTCTCTCCCAAGATGTATCAAGAGTTCGAGACAGACTATGCCAGCCGCATCTGCGAACGGTTCGGGTTGGTGTACTATGGCTGCTGCGAGCCGCTGCACGACAGAATAGAACAGGTACGCATGACCCCTAACGTGCGCAAGGTATCCATGAGTCCCTGGGTCGACCAAGAACGTGGCGCGGAAGAGATGGGTAACGAGTTTGTTTTCTCACGCAAACCCAATCCGGCGTTTTTGGCGGCGGATCGGTTCAGCCCGGAGCAGGTTCGGGCAGATCTGACCAAGACACGAGACATATGCGAGAAATACGGGTGCCCGCTCGAACTCATCCAGAAGGATATCAGCACCGTACGCTACGAACCACAGCGCCTGTTCGAATGGGCGGACATTGCTATGCAAGTGGTGGGTGGTTAATGCATCAGCGCCCGGGAACTGCGCGATCTGGGCCTGAAAAAAGACCGCTGCATATGCGTATCGCCCGCACAAGCAGCACATTCTCACACCCGTCATCGAGAGCTATACAGTGTGAGTGAACGCCAGGGTGGCACGATATGGAACTCGGCATGTTTTTCCATTTCGACATTCCGATCTACAAACCGAAAGTGTGAACGTCTAGAAAAGCAGCGATGATGTGCCAAGAGACAAACAAGACACTCGACACCGAAATAGATCAGGTACTTGACTGGTGCGCCGCCGTATTGGGGCCGGTCGAACTGCTCACAGCTCACAGCAAGGAACACGACGGTCACAAGTCATCCATCCGCCGCCTACGCACTGGAGAGGGATTCTGCTATCTCAAAATCCATCAAACCCGTTCTCACTGGCAAAACGAGGTTCACGCCTACGAGCAGTGGGCGCGCGCCTTTGGCGACCTGGCCCCCAGGCTGCTTGCCGTGCGCGACACAGCCCCGCTGGCCCTGGTGATCGGCGAACTGCCGGGGCAGATCGTCGAACACGCACGGCACCGGTTGTCCGAGGCCCAGGAACGGGCCGTCTGGCGATCGGCCGGCGCCGCACTCGTCGCCCTCCACGACCTGGGCACGGGCGATTTCTTTGGCCTGTGCTTGCGCGATGGCACGCCTGCCGCAGAGTGTGCTCGAGATGCCAGGCAAGCCCTCTCCAAACGTTTCACACAGCAGATCGAACAGGCCATTCGGGGCGGCTACGTCGACGGCGTGGAACTGGCCACCGTCCGTGCGGCCTATGACCTGATACCGGCCTTTGAAGGCGAGCGCCCGGTGCCCTGCCACCGCGACTATTGCGCCGCCAACTGGTTGGTCGATGAGGCTGGCGTCTGGGCCGGGGTGATCGACTTTGAGTTTGCCCGTTGGGACGTGCGCGTCGCCGATTTCAGCCGCGATCCCGATTGGGCCTGGATCCGCCGCCCCGATCTGGCCGACGCTTTTTTCGAGGGATATGGACGTGAGTTTTCCGCCCAGGAAGAACAGCAGCTCCTCGCCGCCCACGCCGAATACGCCCTCGGAGCCGTTCTGTGGGGACGCGACAACGCGTTCTATGGATTTGAGCGAGAAGGACGCGAATCGCTTGCTCACCTTGCCTTGTTATTGCGATAGACCCGGAGGCCCAAGATGGACGTTGGCTGTGCGCAGATATTCCAAGAACTGGAATCAAAACTTGCAAGTGCGGCGATAGCCCAGATCGGCGGTTTTCGTCCACCACAAGACCCAAGATCATCCTGGTTCGGCAAGGGAGTGGGACTGCCGGGTGAAGGACTGCCTGAATTCAACGGGGAGCCCATGTTTCCTCTTTTGCAGATCAACGTTTCAGAACTGCCCTTTGTCCCGCCTGAACTGTCCGCAACCAGGCTCTTGGTGCTGTTCCATAACCGTCACGAACACCCTTTCGATCGCCCGCATGGTGACGGTTGGGAAATACGCGAATACGCCGATATTGAGGAACTTCAACCCCTCCCCAAGGTTCCCTATGCAATTCCATTACGCCCGTTTCCCATTCGATGGCGCCTGGTCGACGATGACGCGCCGGGCTGGGAGACAGCGTGGGACATCATCGATCTGACCCGAGTGAATCAAGATGAGAAGACGACTGACTATTTCTTCAAGCAGTTCAATCGCTACGCGGGCACCAAAGTCGGCGGATTTCCTTACGAGATTCAGCACAGCGTGGAAACCGGATCGTTTGTGTTCCAGGTCGGCAGTGAAGAAAAGGCAAACTGGATGTGGGCAGACAACGGCATCGGATACTTTGGCAGATGTGCGGGCGCCAAGTGGACGTGGTCATGCCAGTCTTATTGAATCCTGTCTTGTCACACAAAAATGCATTGAAAGGGATGTAGGGTGTACAAAGTCTTTTTGGTGGAAGATGAGATCGTTGCTCGCGAGGGCATACGCGATACCGTCCCTTGGCAGGCCGCCGGCTTTGAATTCTGCGGCGAGGCGCCCGATGGCGAGATCGCATTCCCACAAATTGAAAAAGCCAGACCTGATGTGTTGATCACCGACATCAAGATGCCGTTCATGGATGGTTTGCAATTGAGCAGAATTGTCCGTGAGCATATGCCCTGGATCAAGATCGTCATTCTCAGCGGGCACGATGAATTTGAGTATGCCCGGACCGCACTAAAAATCGGCGTAACCGAATACTTGCTCAAGCCGGTCAGTTCGGCAGATATCATTGATGTTTTGCAAAGAGTAGCAGTTTCACTTGATCAGGAAAAAAGCGAGCGTGAGAATCAAAAACAACTAAAAAGTCAGGTTGAATACAATTTATTGTTGCGTAGAGAACAGCTGCTGCTCCGATTGGTGATGGGGGGCATCCCGTCAGGAGATGCGATTGAGCAAGGCCATCAATTGGGACTGAACCTGGTTGCCCAGCATTACCTCGTGCTGTTGATCAAGATCGAGTTATTTGACGCTGGCAAACCCTATGACTATGACGAGTATCAGCGCGTTGAAAAGATGGTATCAAATCTGGCGAGGAATAATACGGATATTTTGTGGACCAAAAAAGATGTGGAAGAACTGGTCTTGATTCTCAAGGGAGATGATCGAGAGCAACTTGTGCAGGATGGACAGTTTTGGGCTGAATTGATCCGGAAGGAAAGAGCAAACGATACGGCGCGTCGGCTGATCGTCGAAATGGGAAGCCCTCAAGAACGGCTGAGTGACATCCACCACTCGTTTGCAGAAGCATTGGCCAAAGCCCAAAATCTAGCCAGGTTGTCGCTCTCCACCAGCCCACAGGAAAGCAAAGAGCAAATTGAACTGCAAAAACTAGATCACGAGGCGCTCGAAAGTGTTCTGAAATTTGGCGATCTCGATGCCTTTGAGGCCTTCTTTGAAAACGATCTGGCCCCGATTTGTGAATCGGCCCTGCAGTCCGATGTCGTGATGCACTATGTGTTTTTGGAGGTTTTTTTGACAATTGCTCAATTTGTGAGCGATTTGAGCGATGGGGATAGTGATGGTGCACCAGAGATCCAGGAAATTAAAGAGATCCTGCATCGGGTCACGACCATCGAGCAAATTAGAACTGAATTGAGGCAAATGATTTCCAGTGCTTTGAATTTTCGAGATAACCGGGCTAATCATCAGCGTACGGTGATCATTCAACGGGCCAGGGCGTATATCGACGATCACTTTTGCGATCCTGATTTGCAGATGAGCCATGTAGCGAAAACATTCAACCTCAGCCCTAACTACTTTAGCACGGTTTTCAGCCAGGAGATTGGTGAGACGTTTAGGGATTACCTCAACAATCTGCGGATCGATCGCGCCAAAGAATTGTTAAGAACGACGAATATCAAGTGTATTGAAGTGGCTCGCCAGAGTGGATATAACGACTCGCATTATTTCAGCACCTTTTTCAAAAAAAAGACCGGACTTACGCCACAACAATTCCGAAAACAATCCAGAACCAACAAGAGCTAGAGTGGACCTATGAATATTGACTTGACGACTGTCGAAGGCAAGGACAGACTTGTGGACAGGTTGATCGCTTATTTCACGGATATCAACTTGACAATCCGGGCAAAAATCCTGCTCTCTTTGTCGATGGTGATTTTTTTGATGGTGGCTGTCAATGCCATCATGATTCTAAATGTCTTGCAGTTCAACCGCCAATACGATGCAATCATCACCAACATTACGACTGCCAACAGCATTAACGGGTTCATCAAACCCGCCATCGATACCGAAATGTGGAACATTGTGGCAGGCAAAACCGAATTTAACGATGGAAAGCAGTATGCCATTATCGATCAGGCCAATGCCCAAATCGCCTCGATGATGGCAAATGCCACGTCCGATAAATCCAGAATAAAATTAGAAGTCGTCCGCAGAACCATGGACACGCTCATCGGCTATGTCGATAAAATGGGCGAGCAAATCGAACAGGGCAGCCGCGTGGCTGAGAACGAGCTGGTTTTGGAAAATATTCGTGGTGTTTCTGATGTCGTTGAAGCAAGCATACAAGATTATATGCTGGTAGAAGTCAATCAGGCTGATGAACAGTATCAGCAGAGTAAAATACGCTTCAAACGTTTGATGATTGCATATCTGATTTTATTGCCGGGAGCGATTGGGTTTTCTGTTCTTGCCGCCTGGCTGATTTCCGCCAGTATTTACTTGCCCATAAAAAAACTGCACGATGTAACGACCACCATCGCCGAAAATGATTTGCGGGCACTTGTGACCAGTGAGAATGCGAACGAGATCACCGAATTGGGCATCAGCTTTAACATTATGATTGGCAGAATCAGAGAATTGCTGGACTCGCAGGTCAAAGAGCAAGAAAATCTCCAAAAAGCTGAATTAAAGGCTTTACAGGCGCAGATCAACCCCCACTTTCTCTATAACACCCTGGATACGATTGTCTGGATGGCCGAGACAAACAAGACCGATCAGGTGATAGAGATCGTTCGAGCTTTATCCCGCTTTTTCCGGATCGCGCTCAGCAAAGGTAAGGATTGGATACCGATCCAGGAGGAAATTGAACACGTCCGTAATTATCTTTATATTCAAAAGATTCGCTACCGGGATATACTCGACTATGAAATTGACGTGGATGATAATATCCTGGATGGCACCATTCTAAAATTGACGCTGCAACCATTGGCGGAGAATGCCCTATATCATGGTATCAAGAACAAACGAAACGGGGGCACGATCCGGGTTCGAGCGAGAAGAAAAGATCATAACCAGGTTTTGCTCGAGGTGCAGGATGATGGCATTGGCTGCACACCTTACAAGCTGGCTCAAATTCAGGAGAGATTGGATGATAAATCGTATGAAATCTTGCACGAGGACGAGGGATTTGGCCTGGCAAATGTAAATAAACGCATCAAACTCTACTACGGCAGCCAATATGGGCTTGCTATCGAGAGCCAATACCAGGAAGGCACACGCGTGACGATAACGATTCCACTTGAGGAAAACCCGAAATCATAGAAAGCCAAGGAGTAATCAGATGAAGCATATCCTCAAGACTTTTCTGTCTAGTATGATGTGGGTTATGGTTCTATGGAGCTGTCAGAGCAAGATCGATCCTGAACCCAAAAATGTGGAACTGGCTGATGGCAAGATAACTTATCAAAACTTGGTCGTCGGCTATTCCCAAATTGGCGCTGAAAGTGAGTGGCGGACGGGCAATACGGTATCGATCAAAACCGCCGCCCAGAATTTGGGCGTCGAGTTGATCTTTGCTGATGCCCAACAAAAACAAGAAAACCAAATCAAAGCGATTCGCACCTTTATCGCCCAGCAGGTGGACGTGATTGGTGTTTCTCCTATCGTTGAGACGGGCTGGGACTCTGTTTTTCAGGAGGCTCAAGATGCCGGTATACCCATCATCCTGGTCGATCGCCGGGCAGATGTCTCACAAGATCTATTTACCACCTATATTGGTTCAGATTTTGTCGAAGAAGGGAGAAGGGCAGCACGGGTCATGGCCGATCTGCTCGATGGCAAAGGCGACATTGTCGAACTGGTAGGCACCCTGGACTCTGCGCCGGCCAACGATCGTTACGTTGGCTTTAGAGAAGTCCTAAAGGATTACCCGGAGATGAGGATTATTGCGTCGGAAACGGGCGATTTCACACGCGCAAAAGGCAAAGAAGTGATGGAGTCTTTTTTGGATAGGCACGGTGCCCAGATAGACGCCCTTTACGCCCATAATGACGATATGGCGATCGGTGCGATCAAGGCCATTGAGGAATTTGGCCTCAAACCCGGACAGGACATCATCATTGTTTCAATTGATGCCATTCGAGATGCCTTTCAGGCCATGATCGATGGAAAACTAAATGCAACCATCGAGTGCAACCCTCTCTTGGGACCAACTTTTTTTAGTACCGCCTTGAAAGTGATTAACGGTGAATATGTTCCCAAGTGGATCCCTTCTCAAGAGAACATATACTTTCCCGATGATGCTGCCGAGATCTTGCCCACTCGCAAGTATTGAGGACCCTCCATTTTTCCGAAAATAATTAACCTCTACCGTACAAAAACAAACCCTCCAGTATGGAGGGTTTGTTTGTTACACCTGAATCCCCAACCACTTTAAACAGAATACTTGGACTTGTCTATTTAAATACAAGACCGTTTCTGCTATACTGAGTCAACAAAACCCCTACATTTATCCAATGAAAAATGACCACGTGAACAAGACCCTGCAGGTTGGAAAGGAGGCGCATCCATAACAATGGCTGGGAAAAAAAGGGAAGCGTTTGCTCAGTGGCAAGTCTCCTGACAAGCCCTTCCGGGCGTGCGACTTTGCCCTTAAATCAAGTGCACCATCGCGCGATCCAAGTCGTCATAAGCATCACCGCAAAGAGAACGATTCAACTAGTAGGAGAGAAAAACATGTCTCACTTGAAAAAAGTCATTGTCTTGTTAATGATTGCCCTGGCAATTCTGACAGCCTGCAAATCAAAGGACGCCGGGAAAACGAGCTGTGCCCCCAACTGCCAGTATTCTGACCTGGTTGTGGGTTTCCTTCAGACCGGTTCTGAGGGTGGTTGGCGCGCAGCCAACACTGCTTCCTTTAAGGAAACGGCAGAGCAGTTGGGCTTGACCCTCAAGTTCTACGACTCGCAGAACGACCTGTCGAAACAAGTTGCCGGTTTCCAGCAATTCATCGAGGATCCTGAAGTGAATGTCATCGTCATGTCTCCACTCGAGGTGACCGGTTGGGAGCAGGTTCTGCAAGACGCCAAAGCCGCTGGCAAGCACGTTCTTTTGTCAGACCGCCGCATCGACGGTTTTGAAGACTTGTACGTGACCTTTATCGGCGCTGACTTTGTCGAAGAGGGCCGCAAAGCCGGTAAAGAAATGTGTAAAATGCTCGAAGGCAGCGACTCTAAGAAAGTATGGGAACTGGTCGGCAACGTTGGCTCTGCCCCGGCGATCGATCGTGGCACAGGTTTCCGTGAAACAGCAAAAGAATGTGGCATTGAAGTGACCAAGAGCCAGACTGCAAACTGGAGCGTTGTCGAAGGAAAGCAAGTAACAGAAGCCTGGCTAAAAGAGACCACGGACGTTCAGGGTATCTTTGGCCAAAACGACGAGATGGCATTCGGCGCTATCGAAGCACTCAAAGAAGCCGGCCTGACCCCCGCCGTGGATGTTATGCTCATTTCCGTGGATGCGACCGCTGGTGCCTTCCAGGCGATGCTTGATGGTACGTTGAACGTGACCGTCGAGTGCAATCCGTTGCTGGCCCCGCAGGTCTATGAAGCCGCGCTCGCAGCTATGAACGGCGAGACCCTGCCCAAGTGGATTCCTTCGGAGGAAAGCGTCTTCTTTATGGACGATCCGAACCTGCAATCCATTGCTGACGGTCGCAAGTACTAAAAGCCCGACAGGCCCGAGGCTGCAAAGAGATTGGGAAGCGGTGCTTTGTACCTATCGCTTCCCAATCTCTATTAGTGACCCAAACTTTGATCGCCACTGCCTTTTTCGGTTGCCGTGACAAGCCGGGCTCGATTAGCCACTTTATGTTCAGGGCATCAAGCGTCCCAAGAGGTAAGCAAGTATGTCTCAAGCAAATGACTACATATTGACGATGGAAGGCATCAGTAAGGCTTTTCCGGGCGTACAAGCACTTGAGAACGTTGACTTGCGCCTGCAAAGAGGTGAAATTCACTGTTTGGTAGGGGAAAACGGCGCAGGCAAGTCTACCTTGATCAAAGTATTAACCGGGGTCGATCGCCCAGACGCAGGCAAGATCATCCTGGATGGTAAAGAGATCCACACCCGATCCCCACAACACGCTCAAACGCTGGGTATCAGCACTGTGTATCAAGAGATCAATCTGTGTACGAACCTGACCGTGGCTGAAAACATTCTGATCGGTCGGGAACCTCGGAAATTTGGCAGAATTGACTGGGCAAAAATGAATGCCCAAGCATCGGACATTCTCAAACGCCTGCTTGACATCGACATTGATGTGACAAAACCGCTGGATATGTACACTGTGGCTATTCAGCAGATGGTGGCGATTGCGCGAGCACTTGATATCACTTCGGCCAAAATCTTGATTTTGGATGAACCTACGTCTAGCCTGGATGCAAATGAAACACAACAGCTTTTTCGAGTAATGAAAAGACTTGAGCAAGATGGAATGGGGATTGTCTTTATTACTCATTTCATTGACCAGATCTATGAAATCTCGGACCGGATCACTGTTTTACGAAATGGGAAACTGGTGGGAACTTTTGAGACGGCATTGCTCCCCCGTGTCGAGTTGATCGCCAAAATGATCGGTCGAAGCTTGGATGATCTCGACAACATGTCGAGTATAAAACTGGAAAGCAGCAAACACATCAACCCCCAAGCCGTACTAGATGTCAAAGGGGTGGGGCGTGTGGGGGCAATAAAGCCATTTGATCTGGAATTACACGCCGGAGAGGTGGTGGGCCTGGCTGGCCTTCTTGGTTCAGGGCGCACGGAAACAGCCCATGTTCTATTTGGCATTGACAAACCGGATACAGGTCTCGTTGAATTCAACGGTAAAACAGTTACGGACCATAGCCCGCTTGGTGCCATCAAACGGGGTATAGCGCTCTGTCCCGAAGATCGTAAAGCCGAAGGAATTGTCGATGAGCTAACCGTCAGAGAAAACATCATCCTGGCTATCCAGGCCAATAAAGGTTGGTTTAGTTATACAAGTATGCAAGAACAATACGAGATTGCAGAAAAGTACATCAAGATGCTAGATATTGCTACGCCTACCGCCGATCAGCCCGTCAAAAACTTGAGCGGTGGCAATCAGCAAAAAGTGATTCTTGCACGATGGTTGGCAACCAATCCACAGGTGCTGATCCTTGATGAGCCTACGCGTGGGATCGATGTGGGCACCAAAGCCGAGATCCAAAAACTGGTGCTAGAACTGGCCGACGAAGGCATGGCGTGCTTGTTTATTTCATCCGAGTTGGAAGAAGTATTACGTACCAGCCACCGTATCGCCGTTCTGCGTGAGCGAGAAAAGGTGGCTGAATTCAGTGGTGAGGTAGACGAACATACGATCATGCATACGATCGCAGGGAGTGAATCATGAGAAAACTTGCCAAGCCTGCTTTCAAGTGGAGAAGCATCACAGAGAGCAGACTATTTTTCCCCATCATTGCCTTGTTTCTCGTTCTGCTCTATGATCTTATCTTTATCCCCGGTTTTTTCAGCATTGAAAATCGAGACGGTAACTTGTACGGCAGCCTGATCGATATCCTGCGCAACGGTTCGACCGTTTCCTTGTTGGCCATAGGTATGACACTCGTGATCGCTACCGGTGGCGTGGACCTTTCTGTAGGCGCTGTTATGGCCATCTCGGCTTCGGTGGCTGGGATTTTGATGAATCCGTCCGCGCTAAGGAACGAAGTGTTTTTTGTCACAGACCCTACATATACCTTTCAGCCGCTTTGGGTGGTGATTGGAGTTGCATTGCTCGCAGCCACAATCTGTGGGTTGTGGAACGGGCTGTTGGTGGCCTACATCAAGATTCAGCCAATGGTGGCTACCCTGATCTTGATGACCGCCGGTCGTGGGATTGCGCAATTGATCACCAACGGGCTCAGGGTTCAGATCACCTACAGACCATTTTCATACATTGGACAGGGTTGGTTTATCCTGCCTTTTTCCTTGTATATCGTGACCTTTGTGTTGATCGCCACCGGGTTACTGACTCGCAAAACCGCCATCGGCATGTTCATAGAATCAGTAGGGATCAATTTCCGTTCCAGCTATTTCAGCGGCATCAAAGAAAAGAGCGTCAAACTGATGGTCTATACCTTTTGCGGTCTCTGTGCTGGCATTGCCGGTTTGGTTGCCTGCTCGAACGTCAAGACATCAGATGCCAATAACATTGGTGACTCTGCTGAATTGGACGCGATCCTTGCAGTTGTGATCGGTGGGACATCTATGGTGGGAGGGCGTTTCTCTTTGCCGGCGAGTGTTGTCGGCGCTTTGGTCATGCAGGCAGTGACCCAATCCATGTACGCGATCGGCGTGCCGGCTTTTGCCCTTCAGGCCATCAAGTCAGTGGTGGTTATCATTGTGATTCTGCTGTTCTCAGAACAGGTCCGAGGTTTTGTCCGGAACATCGGCGCCGCGAAAAAAGAGGGTTAGCCATGTTGAAACGAGCAAGCGATTTCCTTTCGAATAATCGTAGGTTTATTCCACTTGCCGCGACGGCGCTATTGGCCTTCATTGCCTATGGGATTGGTTCGATCTATTTTACGGGTATGCGGAATCCTCAAGTGTTCTTGAACTTGTTCCGAAACAGCTCATTTATTCTGATTAGTGCGATAGGGATGACATTTGTCATTCTATCTAAAGGGATTGACCTTTCAGTGAGCGGTGTTGTAGCCCTGACAACGGTAGTTTCCGCTGCTTTACTTCGCGAGGGGTGGAACCCGTGGGCAGTCATTCTTTTGGTACTCGCCATAGGCATGATCCTGGGCGCCATTATGGGAAGTTTTATCGTCTATCTAAAGGTGCAGCCCTTTATCGCCACTCTGGCCGGCATGTGGTTTGCGCGCGGTATGTGTTTTTTTATCAGCGACAACGCGATCAATATCGATGATCGCATATTTAGAATTCTAGGGCAGACAAGAATCCTAATCCCTGGGTTGAAAGAACTAGCTGATAGACAGGGCACGTCAGCCCCTTACATCTCTATTCCTGTCGTTGTCGGGTCTCTCGTTTTATTGGTGGCGGTCTATCTTGCCCACTATACGCGTTTCGGCCGCACTGTATATGCCATTGGCGGTAACGAGCAATCTGCTCGCCTGATGGGCTTGCCGGTAAATAGAACGTTAATGTTGGTGTATACGTTCAACGGATTTTGTTCGGCCCTGGCTGGCCTCTCTTTCTGCCTCTTTGTTTCTTCCGGGCATGGCCAGTATGCGCCGGGCTTTGAAATGGATGTGATTGCTTCAGTCGTGATCGGCGGCACATTATTAACCGGCGGCTCGGGATATGTGGCTGGCACATTTTTTGGTGTCCTGGTTCTCGCAATTACACAAGCCCTGATCCAATTTATTGGATCGCTGAGTTCGTGGTGGACCAAAATTGTCATTGGCGTGCTTATGCTCACTTTTATTGGCGTTCAGGCGGTGTTGGCAAACCGCCAAGTTGGTGGTATAGCCCTGGATGCGCAGGTCATTCGTCGTAGACGCCAGAGGCTCGCCTTTGGATTGGGTGCAGTTGTAGTCCTGATTGGTTTGGCGATCATTTTTGTACCGAATTTCGGATCAACTTTGACTGGCAACAAGCCAACCGAAACCACACAATGTGAGATCAAGCCATTCCGTAAAGATGATGCTGCGAGTCTGGTACAAGACGGCGCTGTAATCGCCTATCACCGTCTCGCTGGCCCTGATTGCATTGACGAGATGTATGCGATATATCCCGATGGGCGAGTATGGGTCGATAACGGCGAGAACAGAGTAGAGACGATGGTACCTCCTGCTGATGTGGAAAATTTGCTCAAGACTATCAGCCAGGAGTATGGATGGTTTACAAATGAAATCCGTGACACCTATCACGTTCCATGCCGTCAATGTTTTGCCCACTATGTCATTGTTGCTTACGATGGCCAGGAAAAAGGAGTCACCGCTGTCGATGGTGGCGTGAATATGCCGCCCGGATACGGATTTTCCCTGGCAGTCATCAGATCCCTGCTTCCAGAAAACAATCCTGTCCCATAGTCGGTTCCACATGCTGGACACAATTTGGCAATCAAAGCGGTGGGGTTTATCCTGTCAGGAGAAAAAAAAAAGATGACGCTCAAAAAGGCATTATTGGTTTCAATCCTTCTGATTTCTACCGTACCAAGTTTGGCTTGTGTATATATTGTATTGCCCGAAGAGTTGGAGAAATCGTCAGAGGATGCAAACATGGAAAATGCAGGTTGGGCTGGCATCGTGACAAATGTGGGCGAATCTGAGACCGGGGGTTTGCACATCGATATTACGATACGAAACGATACCGGTGACTGGAGCACGATGCGGGCTGCCGATGATAAACCGGCAGTACTAACAACCAGTGACGGCAAAACCGCAGATTGTGATACGGTTTTCATTGGTACGGGAGGGCATCGTCTGGCTCCCGGTTTCCAAACGCGTGGCTACACAAGCAATGAAAATGATCAACCGGAAACCCAGCTTCTTTATATAGAATGTAAAGGTGCTGTGGAGGCATCCGGATCTAGACTCTCGATCGATTACATCCGTTTTGACGGAGAACTTGATTATTATGTCGAGATCGAAGAAGAAAACAAAATAGAGGGAACACTAGAACTAGATCTTGACCAAGTCGTCACCGATTTGACCTATCCGGTCGCTTCACAGGTTGAGGGTTTGATTCATGATGTAGAAGTAGAGATAACAGCTCTCAGTGACAATGTGGTTAGCCTCCTTGATGTTCAGCGCATCGATTCGGGCCTCCAATTCACGTGGCAGAATCATAATCCCTCAAAATTTGCCTTAAAAACACATATCGGTATCCCACCCGTTATTGGCCAGGATGGCATCATTTACGGCGTATATGAGACCCTGGATATGCCAGAGGTGCCGCTGACCCCGGCACAGGCAAGTGTAGAGTGGGCCACCAACGTTGCTGTTCCGCAAGATGTCCGCGGCTTGTATATTTTGCTCAGTGTCGAATCAAAAAAGCCAAGAACCTACACAAATTACGCCATCGATATCACCGAGAAGTAACTTTGTGACCTGAAACACAAAGCACGATAGATCATCAGACTTGATCCCTCTGGCCGGCTCGCTCTCCCCTTCTGTACCCCGCAAGCCCCCCGATTTCATCTTTTTATCTGATCCAAATTACACACCGGGCTGATGCCCGATAGCCCCGCTTTGCGTATACTGTAGAGTAGGACAAGCTTGTTTCCGACCAGGACACGCGAGGAGAAAAACGGTGCAATTGTCGATCGATACGGTGAGCAAAAAGTACAAAGGAAACGTGTGGGGGCTGCGCGAATTCAGCCTGGATCTTGGACCCGGCGTGCTGGGGCTGCTGGGGCCGAACGGTGCGGGCAAGACGACGCTGATGAACATCCTGGCGACGGTCACCAAGCCAACTGAGGGATGCGTGACCTGGAACAACACGGACATCGTTCGAGCGCCAAACGGCGTGCGCGAACTGCTGGGCTACCTGCCGCAGCACTTTGGCGTCTACCCCAACCTGAACGCGGTCGAGTTTTTGAGCTACCTGGCGGCCCTCAAAGGCATCGGCGGCCGGGCAGCGAGACAGCGAATCGACGAACTGCTGCAATTGGTCAACCTGGGCGACGTTCGCAAGCGCCCGCTGGGCAGCTTTTCCGGTGGCATGACCCAGCGCGTGGGCATCGCCCAGGCGTTGCTCAACGATCCCCAACTGCTCATCGTCGACGAGCCCACGGCAGGCCTCGATCC
>JAFGJF010000066.1 GCA_016929205.1 Anaerolineae bacterium | reverse complement strand
GGAATATCAAGCCCAACAGAAGTGACTCCGCCAAACTCGCCTGAAGTGGTGATCTGGCCTTGAAAAGTGCGGGGGTCTCCGGTCCAACGAACGTGCCACTGCCCCGTTGGACTGTCACGCCAGATAAAGACGCCACTGTCTTGACCAGGCGCGTAACTGGGTTGGCCGATGTGGTTGGTTGTGCTGTCCAAGGTAAAAGGAACGTCGGGGGGGTGCAGGTTGGCACTGCCGAATGTGATCTCGCTAGAAAGATGCACACGATCGGACTGCCACAGGTCAAAGGAAACTGTAGGCACAGTTGTCGTAAAGTCGATCCCCTCCTGCTCTCCGGGGATCGTGCCGACGACGATCGTCATGGTGTGTGTATTCCAGACAAGCCTGTCCTGATAGTCCTCGTACAAGCGGCAGATATACAGATCCGAATCGCCGTCGTTATCATAATCGCCCCAGGCCACGCTCTCCACCCAATAATTGCCAATTCCGGCGCTGGCCGTCGCGTTAACAAACGTGCCATTCCCCTGATTGTGGTAGAGCCGGAAGGTATCGCCAATCATCGTTAATCCGAAATCGAGATACCCATCCCCATCGTAATCCGACCAGGTCGCACCATGTGACCAGTCATTAAGCGCGATTCCCGCCTGCGCGGCTACGTCGGTGAACGTGCCATCGCCGTTGTTGCGAAACAAGACATCCGGTGCAGTCTCGCTCACTGCATTGGCAACGTGCAAGTCCAAGTCGCCATCATTGTCGAAATCAATCCAGCTTGGAATTCGCCCACGTCCCCCAATGTTGGCGATACCAACCGCGCTTGCCCGTTCAATGAAGGTTCCATCGCCATTATTGTCATAAAAAAAGTTGCCGTGGTTAATGGCTCGCCCGGTGGTAACGTACAATTCGAGATCGCCATCATTATCATAATCGCCCCAGGCCGCACCATGCCAATCGTTCGGTCCGGATGGAATGCCGGCCGACGCCCGCATATCCGTAAATGTGCCATCGCCGTTGTTGCGGTACAGGTTGGGACTATAAAAATGATTGCCAACGTACAAATCTTGGTACCCGTCGCCGTCATAATCGCCCCACACGCTACCCCACTGAGCGGAAGGAGAACTTGTATCAACGCCGGCAAGACTCGTCACGTCTGTGAAAACAACCGGTTCGTTGTCGGCTAAAACGACTTGGGTTTTCTCGTCGTGGTGATCCAACAGTGATAGGATTCCCAGCAGCAACACAAATCCAGTCAAAAGACTGGCGATCACTCGCAAGCAAATCCTCAAAAGCGCTACGTTGAAACAGATCGGTCGATTATTGTTCATTTGTCCCCCTCAAGAGGCAAAAAAATACCATCTCGCGATGGCGACCAAGTGACCTCAACGTTTATCCCAGGCTTGCCTCCAAACCTGCCCTGGGCCCTCCACACATCCCACGCATAAAATTGCGTTTACATTCTGGCATCCATAGCTTTACCCTACGTATCCTAATCCACGAAGATTTTCCATAATGTCCGCTTCTTCTTGCGGGCTTAATTCCTGTCCGATCATATCCCCCGAATGATCTGGTTGTACAGGTGCCGCGTAATGAATGGGCCGGTCAGCAGTATACGCTGGGGAAAAAGCGTCCAACAGCACTTTGCCATCCATATCTTCTGGGACGGGCTGATCCAGGCTGTACAAGATCGTCGGTACAACGTCGATCAACTGGGCATTCAACCTGATACCCTCCTGCACGCCCGGCCCACTCAAGATGAAAATACCATCCATGGTATGATCTCCACCAAAGTGTTCCAGAATCGAGCGTGGGGTAGGGCTGACCAACTCGTGGATATCACTGCCGCCGGCATATTGGGGATACGCCGAGAACACGATGTCTGGCATCTGATCCAAATGAGGTCCGTTGTAGACCTCCTCACGCCGCCATACGTGTTCCACAATTGGCTGGCCCGTTTTGGGATCTCGAACCTGGCGCAACGCAGACATCACCGCATCGCGCAGTTCTTCATACTCGTCTCCCAAAGACACACATCCCGAAGGCTGGCGTCCAACGACGTTGAGGTGAATTCCTTCGACAAAACTATAGAGAGGCACCCGGTAGGCGCGCGTTTGAGCCCAATCGATCAACCCGCTGGATTGGCGAGCCTGACTGACCTGTTGTTGTGTTTTGTTGGGCAAATACTGCTTGATCCACTTTTTGAAAGCAGGACTGAAAGCATCGGTGACGCGCCTGACCAACTTGTAAACAGCGCGCCGCCCTCCTGCCTTTGAGACAAGACGCAACCACCCTTGTTTGCGCAACCAGGCGTTTGTGTTAAATTGCCAGGGTGACCTAGGTCCCGCGCCATGATCCGAGACAACACACACCACCCATTCGTCGTCCAAATCAGAGAGCAACGCACCTACCATCTCATCCAACATACGATACCCTTGTTCGATGGTATCCCCCCAACGGTCACCATCTTGGGCTGTGTAGCAGGGATGAGAGGGATCATAATACTTCCAGAATCGGTGTTGAAATCCATCGCTGATGTTGGACACAACGGAAATCAGATCGAAACGGTTTGACCGGATCGCGCCAGTCGCATACCGGGTTATCACGCCCATCTGAAAGTGAGCATCTTGAAGCTCGCCATCAACGCCTGCTCCGCGAATGCCATCGTTGGAAAGCAGGGTCGTTTGACCAATCTGCTCGGCCAATTCAGGAGGATAGGTAAACGCTTTCTGTCGATCGGGCGTTGGATAACCGGCTACCATCTCACCATTGACTGGCCAGGTCGGATAAGTCATCGGCGTACGATAAGAAGAGACTCGCAATCCTCGCTGACTCAGAATATCAAAGACGGTATAACCAGCATACATATCCGAACGAACAACCTTGGCCGGTTGGTCATACTCGTTTAGATCCTGTTTGCTGAACCCCAGGATACCATGCTTGCCTGGTTGTTTGCCGGTCATAAACGAAACCCAGGCCGCACCCGACAAAGGTGGTATGGTGGAACGAAGCGCACCATGCACACCGCGGCGGATCAACCCATCTAGATTTGGCAGTTTTCCCGCCTCAATCAGTGGATCGATCACATTAAACGTTGCACCGTCCAAACCAATAATCAAAGCCTTCATTCGACTCTTTTCCTCAACCAATACCCGATTCCTTTGCCAGGCTGCACTCATATCCACCCTGTGATCGGTCGTTTTTTAATGGGGGCCATTACGCTAACAGACTCGGAAACCGAGGAAGCCATATTGGCGATAAACGCCAATGCCATCCACCAAATCGTCGTGCCAAAAAAATGAAAACGGATCATGTCCATCAGGTTGGTCACAATAAACATATGAAGCAGCAGCAGCCACAACGATGCAAACAAACGCCGATCCAGAAAACCTTCCGCAGGTAGCCGCCGCCACCCTCTTGTACTCCATATGAACCACCAACCCGAAGGAAACAGATACAACAAGAGGCCCACGATGCCCAATTCAGCCACAACGGTCAAGTAGGTATTGTGCGACGTGTCGTCGTTTATGACCGCAACGCCTGCGGTCCTTGTCTGGAATCGCCGATCGTACTTGTCATAATTGCCAAATCCCCAGCCTAACAACGGCTTGGCCAAAATCATCTGAAGTGACGCATTGTTTGTGACCAGCCGGCTCTCTGCGCTACTTTGGGCATCCTCCCCACTGACTCGTTCGTAAGCCCAAGATACTTCACTCGCTAACACTGTGCTGGACAGCGTGATTGCCAGACCAATCAAGATCACTGCGAACCGAATCATCGTTTTCGGGTGGAAGAATATCAGCGCGACAAAGACAATCGCCCCTCCTACCCAACTTCCCCTGGAGAAAGAAAAGAAAACGCAAAACAGCGCCAAACCAACGATCGACAATAATACCAAACGGAGCCATTTGGTCTTGCAGGTTACAGCGTGCTGAAACAACAAAAGAGCGAGAAAGAGCAACGTGCTGGTATACACTGCCGGATTCCTCAGACTGCCTACCGTGCGAGCTCCCTCAAGGCCTGTAATCCACTTGGAAGGCAAAACTTGTGGCGCAAACCAGCTGGTCAATCCAATAGTGCACTGCGCAAGCACAGCAAAACCGGCAACCCACAACAACCTCTTGAGATCCTGCTCCGTCGGAGCACAAAGCCTGATCAGCCAATACATACAAAATGGAACAAACAAGAGATCATACCATCTGTAAATTTGAGCCGTTGTACTCGAACTGAATAAAAAGATGTTGACCAGGACCAGTCCCAAAAAGGCCAGCATCGCCGCTTCTGGTACTCCCAACCGCACAGACCTTCTGCGACTTGCACCCGCCCAATCGGATAAAATGGTGATTGCCAACGCCGCCGGGATCAAAGCTCGATGCAATACCCAATATATATAGCGCCCGGCCGTCGTTGGCTCGTACACGAAAAATGGAAAGAGCAGCAACCACAGCATAACGGCACCAAAAGGATATTTGTTAAGCAACACAGCGACAGGTACGATCAGAGCAAGAGGAATTGCAAAATGCCAGACCTCATTGGCAATCAAAAACGCCAGGCCCAGGCCCAGGAGAATTCCCAAAAGCACAGGAACGCCTACTGACAGAAATTGTACTTCCCAAAAGTGTGACCAGCTCCTGGCGCTAAAGACTTTGTGCATCGCTTTCAAACCTATCAGATGTATCCCAATGCCCGTAGGCGATCGCGGAGCACCTCATCATCTTCGGATGAAGTGACTTCATCACCAAACACAGCCCGCTCTTCGTCGGGCCACCGTCCGACGGGATCCCCATACTCGACCGGTTGCGCGTTCAGGACATCTGCCGCCACGATCTCGGTCAATACACGTCCATCCATATCAGACGGAACAGGTAATCCCATAAGGTAAAGCAGAGTAGGCGCAATATCTTGAATACTTAATCCCGGCAGCGGCTCAGAGTTAGATACGATCCCAGGCCCATAGGCAGCAAAAATGCCATCCATCCGGTGATCGCCATGCTCTGGAGGCGATTGTACGCTGGTGACAAGAGAACTGTAATGGCTGACACGATAGCCAGGTGTATAACTTCCATCCAACACGACAATGATATCTGGGATATTTTTTGCATAGAGACCATGATAACATTCTTTGCCTGAAAGAACTTGCTGAACAATGCGCTGTCCGGTTTCAGGGTCCACGACCTGTCGCAAGGCATCACTTATTTCCTGCTGCAAGACCTCTTTTTCTTGATCACTGGCGTTAAGTCGGATGCCAAACACTGTATTATAGATATGCACACACCATGCTTTCGATCGGCTTTTGTCGATTTCAGCAACGGGCGCAGTCGCAGTCTTGGTAACAAGTTTGCTCTTGGCCAATCCGGGTATTCGCATCAAGATACGCCCAATTTTGTCGCGAGGCAATCTCAACCGCCGCAACCAACTATCCGCACTGAATCCCCTATCGTCACTTTTTTGGACGGAGAGCCATCCATGCTCAAGCAGCCAGTTATTCCAATGCACTCGTTTGGTGCATATTGGGCCCATACCATGATCGGACATCAACAGCACAACGGCGTCTTTTCCCGCCGCTCGAAGCAAATCGCCAATGATCTCGTCCAATCGAACATAGTAATCCCGAACAGCATCAAACAACTCTTGCCCTTGATCGGCATTGCCCACGCGCCCGGCAGCAAGGTGATAAGGCCACAAGTAGTGCCCCATCCGATCCGGCCCCGTGAAAACGACCATAAAGGCGTCCCACGGTTTTGAGTCCATAAGTGCCAAACTCGTGCTGGCACGCTTCTCAAGCATGGTGCGAAATTCTTGCATCATTGCCAGAGAAGGCGCTTTGGCTTCCTGGTCATGATTGGATTGGTAAGGTTTGTTCTCAATGAAACGATCCAGATCGATGATATAGCCTTCGAGTTCTTTGCCAAGGTCGCCAGGATAAGTAAATGTCGAGGCATTTTTCGGCGTGAGCAGCCCGGTGATCATGAATCCATTTATCGGCCGGGGTGGATAGGTCATCGGCACATTCACCAGGCCCACCTGGTAGCCAGAATGGCCCAGTATATCCCACCACGTAGATGATTTGACAGTCCGTGCATTTACGATTTCTGGTTTTTCATCGCTCGCCTGGGAATCCTCGTTATCAAAAAGCCTGACAAAGTGAAACACCCCATGTTTTCCTGGCTGTTTTCCGGTCATAAATGTGCTCCAGGCCGGAGCTGTAATCGGTGGTATGCTGGATTGGAGCTTTCCCCAGCTACCAGCGTGGCACAACTGGGCCAAATGAGGCAAAGTGCCATCATTCATCCAGGGAGTAAGGACGTCCCAGGTTGCACCGTCGAGTCCAATGATCAATGCACGATTCGTTTCCGACATACTCACATCCCTAATTTCCATTCTCGTTTTGATGCAACCGCTTTTATGCGCACATACAGGCGTTCCAGCACAGCAAGATCCTCTTCTGAAAGCTTTAGGAGCAAGATCGTACCCGCATATGCGGCGCACAACACAAGCACATTCATAGCCGAATAGACAAGATTCTTCCCTGATGGGAACAAACGGTTCGTTGCCCAGGCGAAAACAAAAGCAGCCAGCCCGGCTACGATGGGTTTCGTAAAGTTCCAGTCATAGGGAAGCATTTTGAACAACACAAAAACTTGAACCAGGCGCAGCAAATTCACTACAGTTCCCGCTATCAATGACGTCGATGCCGCCCCAATCAGGCCCCAACGAGGGATAAGGAGAAAATTCAGACCTAATACCAGGACAAATGAAACAATGGAATTAACCAACTTTAACTTTGTGTTTCCACTCATGTCGAGATACACACCACAGATACCGGTGGCGGCGTTGATGAGGTTTCCCCAAGCCAACAAAGTAAGCGCAACCGAGCCTTCTACGAAACTTTGGCCAAATATAGATAAAATAGTTTTAGAAAACAAAGTCAAGATCAAAAATAAAGGCATGTTTACCATAAACGTCCATTTGGTCATCGTTCTGTAGTACCGTTTCATCTGCTCTCTTTTGTCGTGCCCATACAACTCGGAGACAATGGGCATCGAAGTGGTGACGATAGCCTGGTGAAACATTTGGCCTATCAGGTTCACCTGAGCGGCCACAGAAAAGATCCCCACCGTCGCAACTGTGTTCATCGCGCCCAACAGCACGGTCTGCACGTTACCGCCGAATTTTTGGATCAGGTCGGACATGTAAATAGGCAATGAGAAACGAAGCATTTCCAAAACACCATCTCTGGTGAGGTGAACGGGACGTTTCAAAGAAAACAGCTTGTTTAAAAAGTACAAAAGCAGGAAAAACACAGCAACCATAGTCAAGCTATATACAGTCAGTGCACCCGCTGCATTCAAACCCACAATAGCCAGGATGATAAGCAAAAGCAACCTGCCCACTGGCTGAACAATGCTTTGCGCCACAACCGTGTATTGCATCTTTTTAAAGCCACGTGTTGCCGCAGCAAGAATGTCATTCAGGGCCAAGAACGGAACGAGAAAACTGATCAACTGCAACAATGGAAGAAGCCTTGGCTCCTTGAACAACTGGTAAGAGATAGGCCGAGCCAACGCGAACAAACCACCAGCCATCACGAACCCGCCAACGGCCGTTACCCCCAAGCCAACCAGGAGTGTTTCCCATAACGCGGCTTCATCTCGTTTGCTAACCGCCTGAGACACGTAACGCACGACCGCCGATCTCAGCCCGATACAAGACAAAGCAGCCGCAACCGTCACGGCAGTCAAAGCAAGGTTATACAAACCGAGCTGCTCTGCGCCCAGAAAGCGGGCCAGCAAAAAGCCAATCACAAACCGGCTGCTGTATTCAAACAGACTACCTACAAAGACGATCCCGCCCCCTTTGGCAGCCGTCAAAATGTTCTGGTCAGTCCTGGCCGATTGGCCAGAATTCGATGCTTGGCGTGATATCATTTTGAACAAAGATCACGCCCTCCTCTTGTGCGACTGCCAGAAAGCGATGAATAGGACAGCAATGACGACTATTGCGCTGACGACGACCAGGGGAATGATCCAGGCTGGACGGGCAGACGCATCCGCGCCGGTACCAGAACTATAGGTGGGTCTGGGGGTCGCTGGCGTTTGCTCG
>JAFGJF010000065.1 GCA_016929205.1 Anaerolineae bacterium | reverse complement strand
CAAGCACCCTACCTGCCTCGGTGCTATCCCCTATTCTTGCCCCCGATCCAAATCCGGCCGCAGCACGCGAGCCCCGCCTAAATAGACGTGATGGATTTGATCTTGCGGCCGCCCGGTGTTCCAATGGATCAGGACACGGATGCAGCGCGGCAGCGCACCGGCCACGGCCATCTCTTGCATACACAACAACGGGACGCCGGTCCACCCCATCTCGCGGGCCGCACGCGCCGGGGGCACGGCATCGAGATCGGGCGTGGCCGTAAAGATAACGCTCGCTACATCGCCCACGTTCAAGTCATTGGTCTCGACAATGTGCGCCAGCAGCTCGCGGGTGGCAGCCAGGATCGGTTCTTGCTGATTTGCATCGACGGTGATCGCCCCACGGATACCACGACAGGTCACGCTCATCCTCCTCGTATGGTGTAGCTCTAGCGCCCAGGCAAACAAAAAAGACGTGGAGCGGTCTGCTCCACGTCTTGGTGTCCTTCGGACTTGTTCTACCGGTCGCCTATTCCGGCCTTCTCCCAACGTGCAACAACCGCCCCTGTGGCGCGGTAAAATAATAGTAGGTAAAGGCGAATTCGTTTTCTCGTTGCACGACTTGCATCATTGTGTCCAATATGAATACCGAGTCTTTTAACCGGTGGGAAAAACAATATTATAAGGATCATACTCGTTTTGTACAATTTGTCAAATCGAGCCTACTTGGCGATCTTGCCTATGATTGTGGAATCAAGTACAATCGGTGTGCCAGACAAGAAAGAAAGGAACGACCATGAAACGCTTTCCAGTCGTCTTGATTGGAGGACCGCCCGGCGGAATACGATCTATTCTGACCGAAAACCTGCACCGGGCGCTGCGCCGCCAGCAGGTCCAACACGCTGTGCTGGTTGCCTGTGCGGACGGTGAAACAGATTGGCGGCACATTGCCGGTGAAAAATGGGTGCGCCTTTTGCTGGCCTCCGGGTCGTGGACGCCCGAATTCGTCGACCGCATCTGTCGAGCGCTGGCCCGCCCCCATCTGCCGCTGCTTGTCGACGTCGGCGGGCGACCTCGCCCTCCCCAGGAGCGCATTTTTGGCTTTTGCACACACGCCATTCTGATCGCCCCAGATCAGGCCAGCCGTGCCCATTGGCGAACGTTGATGGCCCGCCATTCGGTGCCCATCATCGCCGACCTGCGGTCTGTGCCTGACGGGCCAGAACGGATCGACGAGCGCGAGCCCGTGTTGCGCGGCACCATAGCCGGCCTGCGCCCGGACCACGCCGCGCGCGGCCCCATCTTCCAGTCTCTGGCCGATCGATTGAAACGGCTTTTCGACCTGGCGCCCGACACCCTGCGCCAGGTACACCTGGACAGCGCCCCGGCCGAGATCGTCGTCGAATTGGATCGCCTCAAACGCACGCTGCGCATTGGTGGCGACCCCCTCTTTTGGCCGCCCGAGAGCCTGCCCCAGGTGATTGCCTATTTGCCGTCCGGGGTGCCGCTGGCGCTGTACGACCGCGCGCCCGGCTGGCTCAGCGTCGCCCTTGGGCTGTTGGCTTTTCCCGCCCCATTGGCCCTGTTTGATGTGCGCCTGGGATGGGTTTCACCGCCACAGGTAAAGATGGGTCGATCGCTGGCGGTGATGGACAACAAAATGATCATGGCTGCCACGAGCCAGCAGGATCAGTACACCCACATCGATTTCAGCCTGCCTTATTCGTTCGTCGACATCCTGGACGTTCAAGAGCTGCTCGTCGTGGACGTACCGCTGGATCGAGGGGTGATCTTGGGCAGCAAACTGCCCCCTTGGCTGCTCGTCGGCATCGCCCTGGCCTACCGGGACGCGCCATGGGTAGCTGTAGTCGAGCCAATGCTCGAAGGAGCGGTGGTGGTTCATTCTTTAAGACAGGATGTAGCGTTGGGAACCATCGTTTCTACATCGTGCGGGCCAAGAGGTGGCAGAGTAGGTTACGACTGATCGCCGACGAGACCCTCAACAAGAACATCGTCCAACGGCTTTTGGGCGACCAAAAGCAAGACTTGGGTATCTTGGACCGTCTTCCATAACGAATCGAAAGTCAGCCCCAACGGGGTAAGCAGCGGCGTCATATCGGGCAGCGGAAAACGCTGGCCGGTGATCCGGTACAGCCACTCCAAGAAACGCGACCAGGGATCGCGACCGGTGAGCCGGCCCATGGCCACAACAACCAGCCGGCCGCCGGGCCGCAAAACGCGCACCACTTCGCTCAGCGTGTGAGGCTCCAGGATAAACGGGGCCGGAAAGGTCGAGAGCACGGTATCAAATACACCATCGGCAAAAGCAAGCTGCTGGGCGCGGCCGCGGATCAGGGGCACGCAGCCATTGGCCCGGGCCAGCTTGCCTTTCGCGATCCGGACCATCGCCGGTGATAGATCGAGGCCGACAGGGTCAAAACCGGCAGCCGGTAGATCGAGCAGCATGTTGCCGGTTCCAAAGGCCAGGTCCAGGACGCGCTCGCCGCGCAGTTCACTCAATGCGGCGCGCTGCCAGTCGCGCCAGTGACCCAGGGAGACGATGGAACTGACCCAGTCATACGTCCAGGCCAGTGGATTGTACAGAATCCAGAACGCAAGGCGGATCAGGGAAAACCAAATCACAGCCCGCGTCCCTGGCGTCCGTCCAACAGATTGCCCAGTACGTCGGGATAGTTGGTAATGATCGCATCCACACCGGCATCCAGCATACGCTGCATATCGTCAACCTCGTTGACCGTCCACACGTTGACCCGGTATCCCTGCCGGTGCGCATTTTCCACGTAAGCGGCATCGACCATTCTGAACGAGGGATGCAGCGCCTGGTAGGGAACGTGCAGCAGGCGCGTGATCCAGGCGGAAAAACGGGTCTCGATCCGCGCATAGAGCAGTCCTAGCGCGATATGTGGGTTGAGCTTGTGCACCCGGCGCAGGCTTTTGGGGCTGAACGAAGAGATGATGACCCGCTCTACGAGATGGTTGTCCTCGATCAGGCGCACGGTTTCGGCCTCTTGGGCAAGCGGGTGCGCGCCCGGTTCGACCTTGATCTCGACGTTGATCAGCAGACGATGCCCGACTGCGTCAAAAACCTGCTGCAAAGTCGGAATGCGCTGCCCGACAAAGGCGTCGCCAAACCAACCGCCGGCATCCAGTTCCTGGAGTTCGGCAACCGTCATGCCGCTCACATGGCCCGCCCCATCGGTCGTGGCATTGACAGTCGCGTCGTGAATGACGACGACCTCACCATCGGCAGCGAGGTGCACGTCGAGTTCGATCCCATCGGCGCCCATTTCAGCAGCCAACAAAAAGGCAGCCAGGGTATTCTGTGGTGCGTGCCCACTGGCTCCCCGGTGGGCGATGTTGAGCGGTCTTTGATCCCAAGCCATTCTATTCTATCCAATCTGATGTATGCCAGAACCTGGCGTTTTGACCGGGTGATATCATTCTGCATCCCCCGGCTCCTTGATTGTTAGATCCTACAACTCGACAAAATACGAAGCACAAGCAAGGTCGATCAATTCCTTGTTCATCGCCGGCGGAACGCCGAGGTAACGCGAAATGTCGAGAATCTCGTCCAGGATGTCGCGAGGGTGACAGGCTCGCAGTTCGTGGTGGTTCTTGTTGTAATACTCTTTGAGCAGATAAACCAGCCCTTGTTCGTCGTAAGGCACCTTGCGCAAGTGGCACATCCGTCTGAATATCTCGCGGTATTCTTCAAAACTGGGATCGCCAATGTGAATCTTGTGGCGAATGCGCCGCAAAAATGCCTCGTCAACCAGATCTCTGGGCTCCAGGTTAGTCGAAAAGACGATCAACACGTCAAAGGGCACCTCGATCTTGCTGCCCGTCTGTAACGTCAAATAGTCGACCTTTTTTTCGAGAGGCACGATCCAGCGGTTGAGCAGATCGCGCGGGCGCACCATCTGCCGGCCAAAGTCATCGATCAGAAACATACCGCCGTTGGCCTTGACCTGAAACGGTGCCTGGTATAGTTTGGACGTGCTGTTATAAATCAGATCCAGCGCCTCCAGCGTCAATTCACCGCCGACCTCAACCATAGGACGGTGGATATTGACCCAACGCCGGTCGAGCGTGCGCGTCACGCCGGGGTCCGTCTCCTCGACACGCCTGTGGTTTACGGGATCGAAAACCTGGATGATCTGGCCCTCGACTTCAATCGCGTAGGGAATAAAGATCGATCCCTTCATGACCATAGACCCGATCGCCTCGGCGACCGACGTTTTGCCGTTGCCCGGCGGGCCAAACAGGAAAATCGAGCGGCCCGAATTGGCGGCCGGCCCAATCTGGTCGAACGTCCGCTTGTCCAGAACCAAATGCGCCAGCGCCTGTCTCAGATCCCGGCTGTGGACGGTCATTTGCTCCAGCGTCTGCAGATCCATCGCTCCCCTGTACTGGTCCAACGTCACCGGAGCCGGACCAACGTACATGTTGCGCTCTAGCAGTTCGCGAGCTTTGTCACTGCCTTTTTCAGTGATCGCATACTGGTAGCCCGACTCGCCAAACCCGCCCGTGCCCTTGACCTCGCAAAACTGCTCCCGTTTGAGAAACTCGATCGCCTGGTCGAGCACGCCGGCAAAGGGCAGTTTGGCTTCGGTCGCAATGTCAAAGCCCGAAATACCGCCACCTCCATAGTACAGCATCTTGAGCACGAGATCGGAAAGAAAGCTCAGCGAGAGTCCCGTGTCGTCTATCGAGCGAATGGTGGGTAATTTGAAAACCGGCCGCAAGAGTTGTTGTTTGGTTACCTGACGTTCCATAAAGGCTCTTTTTCTCCTGCCATCGAGAGCGACTGATCCCGACATATAAAGCTAAACGATTTTTTGCACCCCATGAGGGGCATTCAAAAGTTTAGGAAATTTCGCCCGGATCAGTGGGACCCTTGTGGTGAATCGACCAGCACCTGGCGGATTTCGCCCAGCAGGTTGCTCAACACGAATGGCTTGACGACATAACTGGCAAACTGGTGGGCATGCGCATCCGTCCCCGGTGGATCTTCGAGATAATGGCGAGCAGTCAGCATAATCACCGGAATGTGGCTCAACTGCTCGCTCGCCTTGATGCGTTCCAACACCTCCCAGCCATCCATTGGATTCATCATAATATCGAGCAGAACCAGGTCCACGGGATTTGTCGCCAGCATGTCCAGCCCGGTTGGGCCATCATAAGCCGACAGAACCTGGTATCCCTCTTTTTCCAGAATCAACCGGCCCAATGCGACCATTTCCTCGTCGTCTTCAATGATTAGTATCCGTCCTTTGCCCATACTTGCCTCCCATATATCGTTCCGGACTCTGGCAAATCTATGTGTAGTGGTAGAGTTGAGGCTTTAGCCGGTTTTTGACCACTAGATGTGGACCGGCTGAAGCCTCAACTCCCAAAACGCCCGAGCCCAGCATAGTTGCTCCGGATAGCGACCCGATGCTGTCTGGCCAAAGCCTGAACCACCGGGGGCATCAGTCGACCAAGTCGACGATGACCTGCTGGATTGCCTCCGTCTGCGGCAAAAGCACTTGGGCCCCCTGAGACGTCGTCCATGGCCGGGCCGTGTCGAACCCCAGACTCTTGCTTTGAACATCGCCCGGATCGACACCCTGGAACACCGAAGCCAGCCAGATCGCATCGACCATCGTGATGTCGGTCTCGAATGCGCCATCCAAAGCCCGCCACAAAGCAGGGGCACGTTTTAGATTGCGCAGTGTGAATGCCTGCTGCCACAACGCCTTGAGCACCTGCTGCTGGCGACGCGAGCGATCGAAATCACTCGTCAACATCCGTGAACGACAATACGTGAGCGCCGTATCCCCGTCCAT
>JAFGJF010000463.1 GCA_016929205.1 Anaerolineae bacterium | reverse complement strand
TGGAATTGCAGCGCCGGCCAGCCGACAATCGTATCGCCGGAAAAACCAATGTAATAACGGTGATTGCCCAACCCACCCCAGCGGCTGTACAGCATAGGGCGTTGGCCGCGACGCCGCGAATCGTTAAAGTGGATGTGATTGAGCCAGGTCAGCGGATCGAGGCCCTTGACCTCGGAACTTTCGCCTTGCTGCCAATCCATCCACCAGAAATCGACACCCTGTTCTTCCATCGCGTGGTGGATCAGCTCAAAGTAGGGCTGGACAAAGGCCTTGGTGGCGATCTGGAAAGGGATCGCCTCGCCGCTTTCCGGATCGCTGCCCAGTGCCCGGGCAAATTGCGGATACACCTCCTCAAAAGATTGTACGCCTTGCGCCGGGTGTAGATTGAGTGTGGCGCGTAGCCCCTTGTCGTGCACCCATCGCAAGAATTCAGAAGGATCGGGGAACAGGTCGCGGTTCCAGGTGTAGCCGGTCCAGGCGTGCGGGGTATGCCAATCCATATCGATCACCAGCACATCGAGGGGCACATCATACACTTCGAATTCGCCCACCAGGTCTTTCAGATCTTGATCGCTGTAAGCCCAATAGCGCGACCACCAACCGCCCAGGACAAAACGCGGGATCAGCGGAATCTGACCGCCAAACTGCACGTATTCGGCCAACGCGCCTTTATAGTCGTGCCCGTAGGCGAAAAAATACCAGTCTTGCAGGTCGTGCGTGGGACGTGGCGCCACCCAGCCGTCTGCCTGGTCAAACACCACGTTGGCGCTGTCATCGAACAGTGTCCACCCCGCGCGGGATAACAGCCCCTCATCCAGGGTCGCATCACCCGCACAGCCGTCCAGCGTGCGGCGCGTGCCGCGCAGGTTGTACCGGTTGGGTGTGCCGGGCGTCCAGACCACCGTCTTGCCGTCGAGGTCAAGTCGGTTGAGTTCCACCGCCGTGATCGACAGATTGTCGGCGGTAAATGGATCGCCGGTCTCGTCGGCCGCTGAACGGTAGCGCAGGATCAGCGCACCGGTGTCGATCACCATATCAGGGCCTTCTTGACGCACCTCAAAAGGCACCGCTTGGGCGTAACGCGTGGGAAAGGCATACGTGCCACGATCCTCAAACTGGCCTTTTTCCGACCACTCGAGGCGCACCAGACGAGGCGTCAAAACTGTAAACCGCGCGTGGACAAACGAAACCACGCTTTCGGGATTGGCAACCGGGTTGCCGCGAAAACGAATGCGCTCGAACAATGACAAACTTGAAGCAGACATCACATTCTCCTTTGATGAGTTACCCACTCTACGCCTCCTCATTCTTTACAAACGCACACCATCCTGGAAGCACAAGAACACAAGACACTCGGGTTCTTGACATTCCGAGTGACGCTTTGCCTTGCGCTCAACAAAGCCGATTGTGTTTGGGACGCTACCCTTCCTGCTCTGTGTACCGGGTGCCTTCTGGCACGTCCGTGTCGCTCTCGAATTCGAGCCTGTAGCCATCCGGATCAGACAGACTGATGCTCCACATCCCGTTCGAGACGAACGGTCTGGAAACCTGAATCCCCCGTGATTTGACCTCGTGATAGATCGCCAGGGCATCCGCACACTGGAAGCAAATCGAGACTCCCTCGCCCAATTTCCCTTCAGGCACCCAGGAATCGTGCCCTTCCTTACGCATCTCTTGCAGCATCAGGGCAGCGTTCCCAAGCTCAAGCCAGCACCATTGGAGTTTGCCCTCGGGCGTCCATTGATTGGTCATCTCGAAGCCGAGGCCGTCGACGTAATAGCGGACGGACGCTTCAATGTTCGCCACGCGAAAAAAGGGCACGGCCTGCTTGACGTTCGGTTCGATCTTGGTCTCGTGGTTCATTGTTCGGTCTCCTCATGCATACCCGCATTCTTGGTTAATTCTGGCATCGTTATTCGAATCCCGGTGACAGTTTGAACAAGCGCAATCAAATCGTGAACAATGGGTGGATGCCGCCATACCGGATGCCCCCGCACGCCTTCTATCAAGGCATAAATGCCTGTCCTGGCTCTATAGTAATCCAAATTCGTTATCCCTGCAAGATTCTGTGCGCGATATGCAGCCACATATCGTTGAGCGATCTCGTCCCAGTCGACGGACGCCAAGTCCGCTCCCAATAACGGAGAAACGAGATACTTGAACGGCATCGTTATTCTCAAGATGGTATTGGCGACATCCCAGGCCGGATCGGCGATCAGCCAATCTGCCCAGTCCAGGATACCTGTTACGGTATGATCCTGGACGAGGATGTTTAGAGGGTGCAAATCCCCATGCAGATGGCAAGATGCGCCAGCTCAGGTGGATGATGCTCTATCAGCCAATCTATGCCCTCACGAACCCAGGGACATTCGTTGGCCACATATCGATTTGTCCGTGCATACGAGACGCGCCCTGGCAACCGGATACCCTTGCTTTGCTAGCGCATTCTGTTGATCTGTTAGTGGGTGAGTCATGATTCGTTTCTACGAACCTGGTTTTTGGCCTTATCAACGTCTCTACTTCTTTCACCTCGGTTCTCAACTCTGGGTTTCTACAAGGCGGGCTCGGAGGGCTGCAATTGTTTCCTGATCAAGGCCGCCAGCGCGTAGGTACGCATCCACGTCGAGAGACGCAAGCGTGGTCAAAATCGCATCATGAACGGAGACCTTGGCACTCGCCAAGAGTTTTTTAAACATTTCCTGATCATCGAGCGGCATATTGGCGTTGCTTAATTCATAGTCCGCTGCAATGTCAGCAGGCGCGACGCCTGCAACGGCGAGCAGCAACAAGCTGACAATGCCTGTGCGGTCGTGCCCTCGCCCGCAATGGATCAGCACACCGCCCGGCTCAGCATGAACGACCGCAGCGACTGCAGAGGCATGCCGTTCAGGCCAGCGTTTGAGCGCATCGCTAAAGTAAAGCGGCGTACCCCATAGATTAGACTCAACCCACCGATGAACAAACTCTGCATCAGAAAAGTCTTCTATTGCGATCTGGACCGTCTTGAGACCTTTTGGGCGAGGCACAATATCATCCTCATCCTCGTTCACACCATCCGTTCGCAAGGCAACGATCGTACGAATACCATACCGCTCAAGCGAGGTCCAGCCACGCGCAGTGAGTTTGGCTGGATTGTCAGAACGAACCACCGCACCCCATCTGGTCCGGCGACCATCCCTTGTGGGCAACCCACCGAGATCGCGGACGTTGATACAACCTTGCCAGTTGAGCTGTCGATTTGCTCTCATTTGACCACCTTTTTTTTCACCAGGGCCAGTTTTGGTCCCGGTAGTCGATCAATACAAGCCGGTCTTCGTCCTCATTTGGATTGAGAAAAAGAGGGATCGCCTTGGCTGCTGCCTCTACCGGCTCGAGGTCAGCCTGGGTATTCTTGTGTCCGCCCATATACGATCGCATCCAGCCGGGATGGTACAGCCGAAAGGTATACCCTTCGGGACGCAAATGATTGAACAAGATTTTCACAGCCATATTCAATGCCGACTTGGACATACAGTAGCCGAACCAGGCCGTGCGCTGACAGCGTTCGATGCTGCCCGCTTCGGAAGAAACAAAACAGAGCCGTTTCATCGTCCCTCGATCGATCAGCGGCAGAAACGCTTCCACGACACGCAGCGCACCCAGAGCGTTGACATCGTAGAGCCGGTGCATTTCATCATAATCCTGCGGCTCAGAGATCGGGCGGCGCGAAGTAGGTGAAGCGACGCCGGCGTTACTGATGAGCAGATCGATGTGATCGGTGAGCGCCAACACAGTCTGAGCAGCGGCATTCACCGACGCGAGTGAAGCAACATCCAACGAAACAAGGTCAAGATGTGCAGGATGCTGATCTGCCAGATCTGCCAGATCGGGCCAATCGGGCATATACTGCCCGGCAAAAACGCGCCACCCTCGCTGCAGCAGGCCAGCGCACAGCGCAAAGCCCAGGCCGCGGTCGGCGCCAGTCACAAATGCACTAGTCGTCATCATAGTTTAGCCCAGCCCCAAATTCGAAAAGTGGATTCTCGGAATCATACGGCACATCCTCCTTTTGTCGCGTCACCGCTGCCATTGAGGAGGGCAGTTCGAATGGCAGCTTGCCAGTCGGGTAAAAGTCTCCAAAGATAACGTCCAAAAGCGCTCGATCACTGGCCCCAAAGCTGCCCAAGAGCGCCGCGGCCTCCGCCTCGAGTTCCGGGATGACCGCCGGCCGATCCAAATAGATATCGATCACCGTTGGCTTGGCCCGCATGATATCCTGAAGGTGCTGCAGCACTTTCCCCTGAAAAGCAAGGTTACCCTGGTGAATGCGCCCAAAGAAACCGGGACCGGTCTCGAACGGCGTTTGCACGCGCAGAATCGCCACGTCTGCCGCCTCTAGTGCATCGACCACGGCGCCATACTCGGCAGCAACAGCAGGATTGATACCCTCAATATAGATTTTCGTTCCACGGCTCAAGGGAAGCGTTTTCCCGCCCTTGCTCGCTTGATTCTTGAGCAGTACGATCGATTTGCGCTGCGTCACATCTGCGACTGCCTGAAATTCAGGACAACCAACGATCGTCTGGGCCTGTTCTGGATCGACGTAGGGGTTTTCAAACAAACCAATCTTGAACTTGTCCCGCAGCAGGCGACTGACCGATTCGTCAATCCGGCTCTCTGCCAGTTCGCCCCTCCTGACCAGATCGACGATAATCTCGGGTGTATGATCTCCGCCAAACTGATCGACCCCGGCCTCGATCGCTTTCTTGTACCGCTGCTCCACGGTCAACGCTTCTACACCCCACACCATGCGCGAGGTGATCCCCCAATCCGTACAGATCACGCCGTCGAATCCCATTTTTCCCCTGAGCAAATCGATCAGAATGTCTCTATTGTACCCCATCCCGACGTTTTCGCTGGTCATATCCACCGGGATGCCATAGTAGGGCATCATCTGGGCTGTTTTCGCTTCAATGGCAGCCTTGAACGGGATCAGGTGATAGTCGAAATTGCCTCCGGGGTAGACCTGTTCTTTGCCATAATCATTGTGTGCATCCAGGCCATCTCGCTGCGGCCCGCCACCCGGAAAATGCTTGCACATTGTCACCACGCTGTCCGGGGTCAGACCGTCCTCTCCCTGAAAGCCCTTGATATAGGCCGCCGTCAGTTTCGCCGCCAATTCGGCATCTTCGCCAAAGGTCCCCACGATCCGGCCCCAACGCGGCTCGGTTGCCAGGTCGGCCATGGGGTGCAGTGCTGTGCGGATCCCGGTGGCTTTGTATTCCCGGGCCAAAATCTCGCCAAACTGCCTGACCAACGCCTCGTCGCGCGTCGCTGCCAGGCCGATCGGTTCGGGCCATTGTGAGAAAAAACCGGCGCGGACGCTGGTGGCATTGGGATCGTGCCGGAAACCGTTGCGCGGGTCGGAGCTGATCGTCACCGGGATGCCCAGCCTCGACCCTTCGGCCAGTTCCTGGAGCCGGTTGTTCCACACTGCCAGGATCTCCGGCCGATCGTGCGAGCGGGTCAGCACATGCCGGATCTCTTTGTTAACGATTGCATCACTCGTCGCCGGTCCCATCACCAGCCGCATGCCGGGAGACGGCTCAAAGACGCGCACCTCTTCGAGCAACGTGCCCCCTTCGCCCATCTCCAGCGCCGGGTGGACCATCAGCCCTGCTTTTTCCTCCAGGGTCATCTGCGCGACCAGATCGGTAACCCGCTCTTCGACAGACAGCCGCCAATCTTCATAGGGGTCCAGCCTGCCGTTTTTGTTCAGATCCTTGAATTGTAGACCATCTACCTCTAGGACAGCCGTCTGCCCGGCGACGATCGGTAATGGTGTCAAGTTTTCCTTGTCACTGCTTTCTTTTGTCATCAAATGCCTCCTTGTATCGTTGGTACAGATTACGACAAACAAAATTCGGGAACTCAGATTTGCTTTAGCTTCCAGCGCCCTTGCCGATAGCGCCACACCATCAGCACCGCCTGTGCAAACCATCCGATCACCAGGGCAAACCAAATGCCGTTTGCACCCAAGTTGAACAGCCGGGAGAGCGCATACGCCAGCGGGATCTGGATCAACCACAGCGCAATCATGTTGATGAGCATCGGCGACGCCGTGTCCCCAGCACCAGCCTGTGCAGCATCAAAAACACTGTTAAAGGCAAAAGCCAGATATCCCAGGCTGAGGATGCGGAGGATCTGAACGCCGGTCGTCACGGTCTCCACATCATCGCTAAACAGAGCCATCGCTTGTGGTGCGAACATTAACAGTCCACCAAGCACGACGACCATAATGCCGACTACAATGCGAGAGATCAGCTTTACCGCCCGTTCGGCGCGCTGCGGCTGCCCCGCACCGAGGTTCTGCCCGACCATCGCCGGAACGACAAACGAAAAACCCATTCCTGGCGTTTGCACAAATCTGGCGATCCGCTGGACAACGGACCATGCCGCCAGCGTGGTTGCACCATAGGAGGAAATCAGTCGCATCAGCAGCGAGTTGGCCAGATTGGGTGTGCCGCGTTGAATGACCCCCGGAAGCGCAATCTGTAGAATGCGCTTTATGATCCGAAAATCCAATCGCAGATCGTGCACATCAATGCGCACCGGCGCTCGCCCGGCGAGCAGCACGCCCAATCCCCAAAACATGCCGACGGCGTTAGAGCCTACCAGCGCCAGCACCGCTCCCTCCAACCCGAGCCAGTGCACCAGAAGCGGCTGCGAGACGAGCATCGTCACCATCACCCACAGCCGCATCGTCAGACCGACGCCCGGCGCTCCGGCAGCATTGAGCATACCGCTGACGCTGGGCACCAGCTCCATCGCGATCAGCCCGGCAAAGAGGATGCGCGCGTAGCGCACTGCCAGGGGCAGTACGTCGGCGTCAGCCCCCGCAAGCCGCATCAACGGCTCGGCAAAAACGACGCCGATCACCCCCAATGTGCCGGAAGAGAGAACCATCAGGATGACGCCCTGCAGCACGGCCAGATTTGCGTTCTTTTGATCCTTGGCCCCGACATAGCGGGCTACCACCGCGCCGCTGCCGCCGCTCAAGGCCATCAACACGCTGATCATCGTAAAACGCGTCGAGCTCGCCAGACCAGCCGCGGCCTGAGCACTTGAGCCAAGCCTGCCCAACCAGATCCCATCGTACAGGTCTGGAGCTATAAAGAGCAACTGGCTCAACAGAATGGGCCATGCCAGATACCAGATGTTGCTTTGCAAGCTGCCCTGGGTGATATCACGCCGGCCGGTTGGCTCGGATTGGGATCGTTTCAACGTTTTCAGCATCAACCTGCCCACCGGTTGCGATGCGCCTGAGCCGGATCATACTGTGTGCGCGGCTCTTTTTCCTCGGCAGGATGGCCGATGCACAGCACGCTCGCCATCCCGATCTCGTCCGGGATGGCCAATGCCTGGCGAATCGGATCTTCGCGTTCTGCTTTGCCATGGCAGCCCAGGAAAACCGCCCCCAGCCCGAGTCCAGCAGCGGCGACAAGAATGTTCTGCGTCGCCAGCGTGCAGTCTTGCAGCCACCAGCTCGAAACGGACGGATCGCCGCACACGACGATCACCAGGACCGCACCAGAAAGCGTCCGGTCATACGGTGGGGACTGGGCTATCTTTTGAATGACCTGCTTGTCGGTGACAGCTACCAGGTGCCACGGCCGCTTGTTCATCGCCGACGGCGCAGCCATGCCCGCTTCCAGCAAGCTGATGATATCCGCTTCGCTCACCGGTTGATCGGTGTACTTGCGAATGCTGCGACGGGAAAAAATAATCTGTAATCTTGGGTCCATTGTCAACTCCTTGCGTTCTCCTTTGTATCGATCTTTGAAGCCTCGAATCTGTTGGCGCGACCGGCAGATTCGTCAACGGGCTACAGAGCGAGCGTCTCGTGCATGAAGCGTCGCTCTGTAGCCCGGAAAATCACTGGACAAACTGTCCATTCGATCGAGCAAGATGTGTGTGCTAAAGCGACAGCAACTCTTGCTGCAGCGCCTGCAACCGTTCGGGTGTCAGCGCCTGTGGAGCAAAGCGCGCCAGGCCCTCAACCGGTTGATCCATCATCCGGCGCATAAATGGTGACTCGAATATATCTTCGCCCACATACTTGATGAGAATGGCTTTGGATCGCTCATCTGCCAGCAGATCGGCCACGCTGCAATAGATATCGAGGCGGCCGGCCACGTGCCGTACCTTCGCCATGACTCGCGCCAGATTCAGACCCGTGCTGACAAAATCATATTGACCGGCGCCGATCTCGACGACGACCACGCCCTCGTGCACCTGTGCCGAGGTCACACCCGCCACCTGGCTGAGCGGTTGGCCCGACTCGGTGATCTGGGTCAGATCGTCCGCCGGGATGCGCACCGTCGCCCGTGTATTGGGCGGCACCGTCACTTGCAGGCTCAGGTCCGTATCCGACAGTTGCCAGGCTGAAACAATTTCCCCATACATCGAGTCAAGCGCGGCACGCGCATGCGTCAGCCCCCCACCGGGCTGCGGCTGAATCAGCACGTGCTTGTAACCGGCCTGGCGCGAATCGGTGTCAATGCCCGCCGCGACACGGTACATCCAATCGCCGATAGCGCCATAGGCATAGTGGTTGAACGAGTTCATGCCTTCGTCCTGGAAACTGCCGTCCGGCTTGATCCCATCCCAGCGCTCCCAGATCGTAGTGGCGCCCTTTTTGACCGGGTACAGCCACGACGGATAGCTCTCCTGGTTGAGCAGCTCGTAGGCCAGGTCGGTAAAACCAAACCGGCTGAGGACGTGACACAGGTACGGCGTCCCGACAAACCCCGTGGTGAGGTGATAGCCGAACTTGCGCACCTCTTCGGCCAGCCGCGCCGCCGCCTTGGGACGCATCACCTCCGGCAGCAGATCAAAATACAGTGCCAGTACATAGCTGGACTGGCTGTTCGATGCAACACGGCCCCCGGCCGACACAAACTCGGCAACAAACGCGGCTTTGATCTTGGTCAGGAGATCCGCGTACTTGGCCGCGTCCTCGACTTTGCCCAGCACTTCACTACCGGACACTTTCTTGTAGAATAGGCATCTGAAATGCCACAGGAATAGGTAAGTCTTTGTTCAAGAAATGCTCAAGAAGCT
>JAFGJF010000462.1 GCA_016929205.1 Anaerolineae bacterium | reverse complement strand
GGATGCTCTTCCAGGCCGGACTGCTGGTTTTGGTGCTCGTGCTGATTGGCGGGGCGCTGCGCTTCAAAAGGCACGCTTTTGCCGGGCGCTGGCATCATGCGCGCTGCGCGGAGCATCGCCGTCATTTCCATGGCGCCGCTCACTCCTGGTGCAGCGAGGATCAAGCGGGGCAACACGGCGAAGCAGCGCAAGAGGGCAATCCGTCTGATGATGGTGAATCAAAAGATGAGACGAAATTGTACAAACATTCGTAGAGAAGGCTAACGACAATGTGAGGGCCGACAAGTGCGGCCCTCACATCTGGTGCAAAGGAGAGGTGACAATGGACAGGCCAATGCCTGATGTGGCGTTTCGTGGTATGTCATTGATGTTCAGCATTCGTGATTTTTTATCGCCGCGTGATTCTATCCTGCAAGAGGCCGGCATCCAGCCGGGATTCCGGGTGCTCGATTATGGATGCGGCCCGGGGGCCTATGTTCCCGGCGCTGCCGAGCGGGTTGGCGAATCGGGCACCGTTTACGCGCTGGATCTCCATCCGTTGGCCGTGCAGCGCGTCCAGGCGCTCGCGCGCAGCCGGCGGTTGGGGAATGTGGAAACGATCTGTTCGGATTGTGAAACCGGACTGCCCGATGGCAGTGTCGACGTCGTACTGCTGTATGACATTTTCCATATGCTGAGCGAGCCGGATGCGGTGCTGGCGGAGCTGCATCGCATTCTCAAGGTGGGTGGCGCGCTGTCGGTCCTCGATCCGCACATCAGCCAGGAACAGGTTGTGTCGGGGATCACGTGTAAGCAGTTGTTCGAGCTGGATAAAAAGGGAGATAGAACCTATCGGTTTGTGAAAAGGAAGAGGTGAGATGGGGCAAAGTGAGGCTACCGAGCAAGGCGGGCATCCCGTTGGCGGAGGGTGGCTCAAGATGCTTGATGAGTATGGGGTTCAGTTCTTGGCGCTGGACATAGAGAGTGATCGTTGGCTGGTCAAACTTGTCGAGGTACAGCCAGAGTGGGTAGTGGATTTGCAGGATGGCGAATCGGTGCTGTTTGTTCGAACCGATGCGATGCAAACTGCGACCTGACGGGCATTATTTGCACATTTGCAGCGTCTATGGTAAAGTGGGCTGGGGTGTTTTGGGGTAGAGCCGCGGGCAAAGGGCTATAGAAACACATGAATGAGACTATCCTGGTTATCGACGACGAACAAAAGATCGTCAAGCAGGCGCGCGATTACCTGGAAAAGGGCGGCTATTGCGTCTTTTCGACGAGCGATGGGGTGACGGCGTTGGCTGTGGCACGACACGAACGGCCTGACCTGATCGTGCTCGACCTGAATTTGCCGGGGATGGACGGGCTCGACGTCTGCCGCGCACTGCGCCGCGAGTCGGACGTGCCAATCATCATGCTCACCGCGCGCGTTGAAGAGACCGACCGTTTGATCGGCCTCGAATTGGGCGCGGATGATTATATCACCAAGCCCTTTTCGCCGCGCGAGTTGGTGGCGCGCGTGCGGGCGGTGCTGCGCCGGGTGCAGGGCGGCGTGCGCCAGCCGGGTTTGATCCGCGCCGGCGACCTAGAGATCGATCTGAACGGGCACCGCGTGGTTCGTGCCGGAGCGGTGGTCGAGGTGACCCGCACCGAGTTCAACCTGCTGGCGACGTTGGCCCAATATCCCGGCCAGACGTTCACTCGCGCGCAGCTGCTGGATCGCCTACACGGCGTTCGTTACGACGGCTACGATCGCAGCATCGACGCGCACATCAAGAACCTGCGCCGGAAACTGGAACCCGATCCGTTGGAGCCCCAGTACGTGCTCACCGTCTATGGCATCGGCTACAAGTTTGCCGACGAGTTCTAAAGCAAGTACAGGATTGACAAGATTCTCAGGATTTACAGGACACTTGGCCGGGTAGCAGCATCTCGGCGCGCTTGGCGAAATCCTATCCATCCCGTCGGATGCTTTCTACCCACAATCCTTGTCCATTCGGTGTTATTTCAGGTGAGGTCGGATCTTGAGACGATTTTGGCGACACAAGATACGCGAACCTAAATCTGGCCACGAGGCCATGTTTGATCCGCGTCGTGGCATCAGATCCTGTCACCCCTGGCGGCGCCGGGCCCCGTACCCGGCGCATCCCAATCTGCACGATTGGCCGAAGGCATGGCGGCGCAAGCGGGGTACGATCTTTTTGCGCTTTGCCGGCCTCTTTGGGTTTATGGCCCTGCTGGTTGTGGGCGGCATGGCCGTGTTGGCGGCGTTGTTCTCCCGGGGAATGGGTGGGGACAAACACCTGGCGGCGCTGGTGTGGATCGGCGGGTGCGGCCTGGCGTTGACGCTGCCGTTGTTGGCACTCGCCCTGGCGGTGCGTGCCTTTCGCGACATCGCCTCCCCGTTGGCCGGGGTGATGACCGCCGCCGACCGCGTGGCCGAGGGCGATCTGAGCGTGCGCGTGGATGCCCATCATCCTGGCGAGTTTGGGCGCCTGGCTGGATCGTTCAACCGCATGGTCGAGGAGCTGGAGCTGGCCGATCAACGGCGGCGCAGCCTGACCGCCGACGTGGCCCACGAGCTGCGCACGCCGCTGCACATCATCCAGGGCAACCTGGAAGGCATTCTGGACGGGGTGTACGATCCGACGCCGGAGCACATCGAGGCGACGCTGGACGAAACGCGCCTCCTGGCCCGGCTGGTCGATGATTTGCGGACGCTGTCACTGGCCGAAGCCGGGCAGTTGCCGCTGGTCCTGGAAGCCGTTGTCGTGTGCGAGCTGCTGGCCGACGTGGCGACGAGTTTTGGCGGGCCGGCCGAAGCGGCGGGGATCGCGCTCGAGGTCCAGGTCGGCGGCGAGGCAGGGCAGATGGTCGTTCACGGAGACGTGGGACGGTTGGACCAGGTGCTCGGCAACCTGATGGGCAATGCCATCCGCCATACGCCGCCCGGCGGCACGATCGCGCTGCAAGCTACGACGGTGGTGAGTGCGGACGTTCCCTCTGCGGGCGACGAGCAGGGGGTGGGATGCGTGCGGATCGTCGTCCGCGATACGGGCGAGGGCATAGCCGAGGCGGATCTGCCCTACATCTTTGACCGTTTCTGGCGCGGCGACCGCGCGCGCACGCGCGTGGACGGTGCCGGCAGTGGGCTCGGGTTGGCCATCGCCCGCCAGTTGGTGCAGGCGCACGGCGGCTGTATCAGCGTCGAGAGCGAGGTCGGGCAGGGAACGGCGTTTACGATCGATCTGCCCAGGATCTAGTGCGTCACTGCACTATGCCGGTAAAGACCCTAATGCTCCCATGGCGCAAAGCAGAACCACGACCGTCATGTACAATTGGACGGCATAATGTGTCTTATCCCCACTGCCCCCGTTTGTCAGGACTGCCAGGGCTGTCGCAGCCAGGTAAACGACGTAGAGCGTTTGATTCATTTATCTCTCCTCAAGGTCAAGGGAGTCAGGTGCAGCACACTTGATGGCTGCGCCTGCTCGACATGCTGAACGTCAGTGTACCACAACTCGGGGCATCTGTGGGTAAAAACGGCGTAAAATTCGCGTGAAAAATGGATAAATTCAACGGATGACAAACGGCGAGTGGTCCGTTGGTGGTGCTGAGGCTAGGCCGGCCAGCGATAGGTGCCCACACTTTTGTCGGGCAGGGCGGCGGTGAATTGGCCACCGGGGGTGACGACGGTGAACGGCTGTTCTTGGTCCGTCTGGTTGACGGCGACGAGTACGATCGTGCCGTCGGGGTTGAGAAAGGCGGCGTTGGTGATCGTGCGCGGCGAGCCAGTGCCGCTGTCGATGCGGTAGGCGCCGGACTGGACGAATTTGGAGATCTGACCGAGCAGGTAATACTCGGCAATGTACCAGTATTGGGACGGATCGCTGCTGCTGACGGTGACAAAGGTCGGGCTGGCGGGATGAGGGCCGGCGTTGGGCTGGCGCTGGTCGTCGAGGCAGGCGACCCAGGCATTGTAGCTCTTGGCCCAGTTGCGGAAATACCCCAAGATGGCGTCGATGCCCCGCGTGGTCCAGGTCGAATACTCGGTGAAAAAGATGTCCTTGGCCGGAAAGGCATCGTGCAACTGCCCCATCTGTTCCACTTTGCCCTCGTAGGCGTGAAAGGCGACGCCGTCCGTGGCAGCATAGGCCTCGGGATCGGCCAGGATCTTGGCCGGGTAGCGCATGGCATCCTTAAAATTGTGATCGAAAATCCAGATCCGGGCCTGGATGTCGTGGGCCAGGAATTCCCGTTTGATTGCTTTGAGGAAATCGCGCTGCTCCTGCCAGGTCATCTTGCAGGTCGGGTATTTGCGATGGACCATCAGCGGCTCGTTCTGCAGGGTAAAGGCATAGATGGGGATGCCCAACGCCTCGTAGGCCTGGATGGCCAGCCGATAGTATCGCGCCGCGACCTCGTAATACTGCGGCAGCAGCCGCCCGCCGCCCATTGACCCGGTCGATTTCATCCATCCCGGCGGGCTCCAGGGCGAGGCGAAAATCTTGAGGTCGGGGTTGTAGGACAACGCCTTTTGGATCGTCTCGACGATGCCGTATTCGACGTCCTTTTGAATGCTAAACCGGGCCAGGTCGAGGTCTGTTTCGCCTTTGGACAGGTCGTCGTAAGAATAGTATTCGCGGGCGGTAAAATCGGAAGAGCCAAAGCAGATCCGCATCAGGTTCCAGCCGATGCCGTCGACGGGATCGACGAGGCTTTTGAGCACCTTGTCTCCTTCGGGCATGCGCCGCAGGTTGTAGACGGTCGCTTCTTCAAAAGAACAGCCAACGCCGAGGATCGACTGGTAGGTGGTGGTCGGATCGACGTGGATGGTGGTGCCCTGTTTTTCACCCGTGTTACCAAATGCCAGATCGACCTGTGGGGTGAGTTTGTAGCGCTGCCCGTCCTCGGAACTGAACCAGACCTGACCAGTTTGTGTCACGAGGGTGTTCCTTTCTAGTGTTCCGGCCGGAAAGTTGGGTTCAGTGCCAGTCGGAATGCTGATCCCGGTACCGGTAATTGTTTTTTGGCGTTTTTTTGTTTTTTCCTGTCATTTTCGCCCAGGGCATGGTTACCCTTATTGTATAACAGGGCGCATTGTAATGTCAAGTGAATTTGGTGTTGGGATCGAGGGCACTGCCGAACCGGCGGGCAAACGTTCTCAAATGCATACTCGAGCCGTTTTTTAGGCCGTTGTTCCATGCCGCCTCCCTGAAAAAAGAATCGATCTATTGTCAAGAGAAGGATTTTGAAGTAGAATGATATAGGTTATACGTACACAAGAACGAGAGTTCTGGTCAAAGAATGCCGCGTTTGCCGGTTTTGTCAGGGGGTTTACGTGACGTGGCAGATAGATGTGAACCCGGAAAGGATGGATATGGGCGAAAAAAGCCTGATAAGATGCCAATAAGGTGGTTTACGCGCGTCATGTCTCATGTAAATTGAGATTCGGTCATAAATGCCCCCCAGGAAATGATGTACAATAAGCCCATGGGGACCGCGAAAAGGGGGGGCATGGAACTGACAGGGGCTCAGATTGAGCTGATACCAGGGTACTTGGCGTCGTTCGATGAGCTGATGGGGGATCAGCGAACGCGCGCGACATTTCGGGAGACGGTGAAAGGGATTATTGCGTCGGGGAGCCTGGTGTGTCAACGGATTGCAGCCCACTCTGCGCTGCTGAATCAGAGCAAAGAGGGTGGACAGTGTGTGAGTCGCATGGCTTCGGCAGAGAGCACGAAGCGTTCGCAGCTGGATGCCGCGCCGGTGACGGGGGCCTTGCGTCGGCGTGGGGTCATGCGCTTGGCGGAAGTGGATACAGACGAGTTGCGGCTGGTGGCGGACGGGTCAGACCTGCGCAAGCCTTATGCGCGGGAGATGCCGGACCTCATGCAAGTTCGGGACTTGCGCGGCAACCCGGTATCTGGCTATCGGACGCTGAACGTGCTTGGTATGACGCCGTCCCGACGAGCGATTCTGTATCATCGCCTGTTCTCCAGTCAGGAGGAAGATTTCGTCAGCGAGTCGCTGGAAGTGCAGCAGTCACTGCAGACGGTCAGCGAGTCGCTGGCCGCCGTCAAGCCGCGGATGACTGTGAGTTGGATCTTGGACAGCGGATTCGACGATGTGGCCGTGTGGCGTACGGTGTGGGAACAAGAGGAGCATTTGGTCTGCCGGGTCAAGCATCCAGAACGGTTGGTGAGCTATCAGAACAATGCTGGAGAGTGGATCGAGGGCGACATTGCCGCTGTGCAAAGCCAGCTCAAACGGTTGGCTACCGCCGAGACGGAGATGGTCGTGCGGCGAGGACGACAGAAACGGGCCAAACGGCAGCGTGTCGAGGCCGAGATTCGGGCCGGTTCCTTCCTCCTGACGTATCCGACCAACGTCCGCCGCGAAGGGCCTGGAGAGACGGTTCAGAAGAGGCTGTGGCTGGTCGAGGTCCGCGTGCCCAACACCTCGCTCGAACCATGGCTGCTGGTCACGGATTGGCCGGTGACCGATAAGGACAGCGTGGTGCGCATCTTTCGCATGTGTCGGCAGCGATGGGCGGTCGAAGACAGCTTCCAGTTCGTCAAAGACACTCTCGGCTGGGAGGAAGTGCAACTGCTCGACCTGACCGGCATCCGCACTATGTTGGCTCTGGGTTGGGTCGCCGCTGGGTTCCTCTATGAACTGGGCATCACCTTGGACTGGGAAGAAGTCCGTCTGCTCGCTCGTTTGGGTGGTTGGGCGGAGCGCAAGGACAACAAGCCGGGCAAGATCGTGCTTACCCGAGGACTGCGCCGCGTGCTCGACATGCTGGCCACACAAGCTTTCCTGGATCAGTATCGAGCAGAGCATGGCGAACTACCGCCCAAGATCGATGATCTCATCCGTTCCTTCCGAACTGGTGAGTTATGACCGAATCTCAAATGTAAACCACCCAGATCTGGTTAGGCCGCTCCACGGCCAAGCAAATAATATGAATCAATTCGGTAAGAACTACAATCACGGAGGAAAAGCATGGAACGCTGCAGCTTTAATCAATTGTGCGAGAAACTCACCACCATTGGTTCGGGAACCATTCATCATCTCTTTGATGGGGACCGCGAATCGTTCGACGCGGCCTCTTTCGCTGCGGAAAGTCTTTCAGATGAATTCCTCGGCTCCCTGCCGTTTGGGGTGCATCTTGTAGGATGCGCTAAGAAACCTTTATGGATTAACAATAAGCAGTATGAAACTCGATTGCATATGCTGTATGTGATTGCAGGTGTAGTAGACACGTTTGAAAGTAGAGGATCAAGATTTCTCGGCGGCTGTACAGAGTTTGGCCCTTTCTATGCACGGCTGAACGCTGTCGCAGCCGAGAATGGATTCGATCAAAACGTATTAAGAAAGATATGTATTGTTTCTTCCCTTTATCACGATCTCGGCAAGGCGATTGCTGGAGAAAGGCACCCATACGAAGGATATCATATCATGAAGGATCTGGGACAAGTGCAAACGGTATTGAGTAGCGTCGATCCCGATTCGCCCGGTATGATTTCTGCGTCTAAGGACTTCAGAAAATGGATTGAGGGGGCCATCGGAGGAAGCGAAGAAACGGCGAATTATTTCTATAGATTTTTCATGAAACTCATGCGGTATCACTGTCCATTCGCTGAAACGGTTTTGACTTTACTCAATTGTAGCCTGAGCCGTATAGATAGCTGGCGACAAGTCCAGTAGTTCC
>JAFGJF010000461.1 GCA_016929205.1 Anaerolineae bacterium | reverse complement strand
CGCGCGTCGGCCGGCGTACCTAACGCGTAATCGCTGACCAGCGCGCCATTCTTAATGATCCGGTGTGCCAATTCGCGGTTCTGGGCTGGATAGACGCGATCTAGCCCGCAGCCCAGCACGGCGATCGTTCGCCCTCCGGCGTCCAGCGCAGCGCGATGAGCCATCGAGTCGATGCCCCGCGCCAGCCCACTGACGACGGTGACGTGGTTGCGAGCCAGGTCGTTGCTGAGCATCTCGGCCACCTGCTTGCCGTACGTTGTCGCCTTGCGCGTTCCGACGACTGCCACAGCCCATTCATCCTGGGGGCAAAGTTCTCCTCGCACATACAACACAGGTGGGGGCTGATCGATCTGTCGCAGCAACGAAGGATAGTTGTCGTCTTGCCATGTAAAGACAGTGATCGCTTGCTCTGCCAGCTTGATCATTTCTGCGTCGAGATCGAGTTGATCCCGATGTTCGATCAGGCTGCGAACGGCGCGGCGATCCAATCCGGCTTCGAACAAGGCCTGGGCATTGGCGTGCCACGCCGTCTCCAAGTCTTTGAACGCATTGAGCAAGAGGCGCACTTTGGCCGGGCCAATGGACGGCACGATATTCAAGCCCACCCAATATTTGCGAAACGACACGACACTCCCTCCAAGTGCTGGTTGGTGCAGAAAACATCGATTAAGCATACTCGAACTCGATTCTTTTGTCAAGGTGATGACTATTGGACCTGTTTGACGAAAAAGATAAAAGGCACTATAATAGTGCGGTTGCAAGAAACGCATTTGGACTTTGTGAGGAGAACAAGACCATGGAACGGGTAGAGATTACATCAAGTCTCCGCGAGGTGACGGGGAAAAAGGTCAAGAGATTGCGCAAAGAAGGCCTTGTGCCGTTGGTTGTATACGGCCGCACAGAGCCAATCAATCTCAAGGGTGTTGAATTTGACATCAACCGGGCTATTGCCAGGGCAAGTGGCCAGTTGATCGCCTTGGACATAGAGGGGCAAAAAGAGGCCAAGATGGTGCTGGCACGCGACGTTCAGCGCGATGTCATCACCGGCAAGATCGTTCATGTCGATTTCTACGAAGTGGATATGACCGAAAAAGTACGCGTCGAGGTTCAGTTGCAGTTTGTCGGTGAGCCTCGGTTGGTGGCAATCCACGAAGCGACCTTGATGCAGACGCTCACTTCAGTCGAGGTCGAGTGTTTGCCGGGCGACATCATGCAGTCAATCGAGGTTGATGTTAGTGTTTTGGCCGAGATAGGCGACAGCCTGCTGGTTGGCGACTTGGTCGTGCCGGACACGGTCGAGATCCTGACAGCGGCCGATGAAATGGTCGTCAGGTTGAACGCTATCGTCGAGCTTGAAGAAGAGGAGGGCGAGGAAGAAGTGCTCTTTGGCGAGGTCGGCGAGGTTGAGGTCATTGGTCGTGGCAAGACCGAAGAAGAGGAAATCGAAGAGTAGAATTCCTTGCGCGTGTGAACAGGGGAAAGCGTTTTTGGCCTTTCCCCTGTTTTTGTTTAGATGAAATGCACCCCTGCATACAGGAACAGGTGCAATAAGAAGGCCGGCCAAAACGATTTGCATTTGCGGATCACATACCCCAACAAAATACCGCCGGCGATGCTGCTCAGGGTCTCGACTTCTGGCTTGCCGACGTGGGCGATGGCAAAGGGAATCATCTGTACGTAAATGGCCAGTTCGCCGAGTGCCGGTTCCAGTCCAAAGAGCATGAACGCACGCCAGATAAATTCCCAGGCCAGCAGTTCTACGGTGACCAATCCCAGCCAGGTCCAAAACGCGTCTGGGGCCGGGCGGAGTGGGCGATAGTAATCGCGCATGGCTGGGATCTGGCCAAAGAGAAAGAGCAAGATGGCGACGCCTGCCGCGCCAACGATTGTGCTGCCCAACGTCCATTTCCAGTCTCCGATGCCCAATCCCCACGCGAACGGGTTCTGCCGCAACAGGAGGATCGTCAGCAGGGGCAGGGCCAGGTAAAACAAGGCGTTGTTCCAGGCTCGTGCCGCGAATGGGTTGTGATACTCGTTCAGACAGTAGCACAACGTGGTCGCGATGATGATGACTATTGCCTGTATCTTGGTGGATTTGTCGAGCCGCATTGTTTATCCTTTCATAAAGAGGGACCTGTGAGCGACAAGACCCACAACCCAAACAGCGATTATGACCGTTTTGCCCGCTTGTACGATCTAGAGCACGCGCAGTTTGCCGCCGACCTGCTCTTGTATCAGAACTTTGCCCGGCGTTGTGACGGCCCAGTGCTCGACGTCGGCTGTGGCTCGGGCCGTGTGACGTTGCCTTTGGCGCGCGCCGGTAGCGATGTGGTGGGCATCGACAGCTCGCTCGCTATGCTGGACATCGCCCGCGCGCGCGTACACGAGGCTGGGCTGTCGGACCACATTCAACTGCTGCGCCAGGATGTGTGCACGCTGGATCTGGAGAACCAGTTTGCCCTGGTCGTGTTCTCCCTGAATGGCTTTTTGCACTTGCTGACTGCCCAGGCTCAACGCGCCGCGCTGCACAACATGGCCCGCGCTCTGCTGCCGGGCGGCATTTTGATCGTCGATGTGCCCAATCCGCACACCGTGTTCACCACCCGGCAGGATGGCAAGGATATCTTGCGCAGTCACTTTTCTTTGCCCCAAGGTGGCAAAGCATTCTGTTTTGTCAACGCCCGGACCGACCTTGCCGCCCAGATTCAGCACATTACCTTGACCTACGACCAAGTAGCTGACGAAGGCAAGTCGTTCGACCCGTCGCCAGACGGGTCGGCTCTCGGCACCCCGGCCTTTGGCACTTCAGAGCCTAATGCCATGACCCCGGCCCAGGGCATCCAGGATCTTGCAGCCGCCGGTCTCGCGCGGCGCACCCGGATCGATCTGGACGTGCGTTTTGTTTATCGCGACGAAATGGTCGGTTTGATCGAGCAGGCCGGCTTGCAGGTCGATGCTGTCTATGGCTCGTACGATTTGGACCCTTATGAGGCCGGCAGTCACGTTATGCTCTTTGTTGCTTACCGTCCCCTGTAAAGCAACCTGGTTTTGCAGGCAAAATACACCTGGTCAAATCCCTGGTTTCTGACAGACTATGTCCGCGCCGCCAGGATCATGCGATCCACCTCCTGCGCCCGGGCCTGCTGCGCTTCCCAGTATCCCTGATCGCGTTGTGCATCCAACTCGTCGACGTTTTTGCCCTGCTGCTCGACCCAGGTGTAATATTTGAGGTTATGCCAGCGGTTGCGCGCCTCCCGTGTGCCTTCCTGGATCCAATCGAGCTTTTGCTTGTGAAAGATGCTCACCAGACGTACCGCCGCTTCCGTCTCGTCCATCGCCCCGTACGTGGCGTTCATCTGTGCCATCACCGAGCGATAGCGGTCGATGGCATCGGTGCAGATCGTGACGATCACATCTTTGCTGCCCAGCCCGTAAAATTTGGCCGTCTTGATTGCGCCCAGGACGTTGCACACCCCGCTGATCCCAAAAATCTGCGCCATACGGCGCACGCTATCCTCGGGCACGTCGTAGCGTTCGACCATGGTTTTCCAGCCTGTTTTTTCGGTGAGCAATTGCAGTCCCATTTTGCTCTCCACATCATCGATGCACATGATTGCGTCCATGTTCATCACGTTGTGGATCCAGGTTACGTGCTTGTCGCCGATGCCCTGGATGTCGTGCCCGCCATAGCCGTTCCAATAGATCGTCGGGCACTGGATCGGCTCCAAGCCGACGATCTTGCTCTGAGGCCAGCTTTGTTTGAGCCGGTCGCCAGCAGCGATCGTGCCTGCCGAGCCCATCGCCGAGGTATACGCGGCGATGCGGCCGTTGCCAATTCCTCTAGTCTCCAGTTCGGCCGCCAGCTCGACGATGGCGTTGCCGGTGACGTGATAGTGGAAGCGATAGTTGCCCATCACTTCGAACTGGTTCAGGATTCGCACCCGTTCGGGATCGGCGGCCCTGATCGCTTTGCTCTTGTCGTAAATCTCTTTCACGTTCGACTCACAGCCCGGAGTGAGGTGCAGCGTGGCTCCGTAACTGCGCACCAGATCGAATCGTTCCTGGCTCATCTCTTGTGGCAGGATGACGATCGAATCGAAATTCATACGGCACCCGACCCACGCTCCGCCGATGCCGTAATTGCCGGTTGAGGGCCAAACCAGGCGGTGAAACGTGGGATCCACCTCGCCTGACAACTCTTTTTCAACCAGTACCGAATAGGCCGCGCCGACCTTGTGGCTGCCGGTGGGGAAATCCTTGGCATAGAGCACGACGATTGGTGCTTCTACGCCGGTCAGTTCGCACGGCAAAACCTCGTAATAGAGTTTGTTTTCTGCGTCTCGCCAGGTGATATTGTACAGGTTGATCGGATCGAGCGGGTCGTTTTCTTTGGCCGCCAGGGCCGCTTTTCGCACTTGTGGGTCGATCTTGTCCGGGTGGAGCATCTCTTCAAATGTGGGGCCGATCACCGATTTCGAGCATTTGTCCTTCATCGTGACTCCTTTGACACCGGTCAGACCTGCCAAGTTTGCCAAACCTGTCAAGCCTTGGTATGATATACGTCTCATTATACCCTTGTACACTAGGGAGGGCAAAAAAAGTCAGCCATGCTCAAAGCTGTGCTTTTTGATCTGGTCGGCACGCTGCTCGATTTCGGGGACGGGCGCTTGCTTAGAATGGGAATGCGTGTCTCGTCGATCTGGGCGATCTATCGCAACCTGCGCCTGCAGGGTCTGTCTGTCCCGCCGCTGGTGCCCTTTGCGACTATCGCCGCCCGCAAAACGCGCGAGTTGGAGGCGTTGGCAGGGGCAAACAGCGCACAAAAGAATTTGCGGGTCACGATCCCCCGCATTCTGCAACACATGCGCGTCCCAATCGAGCGTTTTGATGTCACGTGGTGTATGAACGCCCTGTACGATGGCACGCGTAAATACGTTTCCTTGTTTGAGGACACCCTGGAGGTGCTGAAGGCGATCGAGCAGCGGGGGCTGGCAATGGGGCTGGTCTCGAACACGGTCTGGCCGAGCGAGTTGCACGAGCGCGACCTGACCGATTTTGGGATCGATGCCTATTTGCGGGCTCGTACCTATTCCTCCGAATTCGGCCGTTCCAAACCTGATCCGCGCATTTTCACCCACACCCTTGATCGCCTGGGCGTTCGTCCGGAAGAGGCGATTTTTGTCGGGGATCGCATGCGCCAGGACGTGTGGGGGCCGCAGCACGTCGGCATGCGCGCCGTGCTGATCGAGGTGCCTTATCGCAAGGAAGAAATCGGCGGCATCTGCCCCGACGGACGGATTCGCTTTTTGCGCGAGCTGCTGCCGTTGGTGGATCGGTGGATGGCGTAGGCTTGCTCTCGTGCTGGCATCCTTCCGCCGGCACATCGCCTTTGGCGCTCTGCGTCAGCACAAATTGTGGTTTGTATGATCTTGTGATGCTGGCGGACCGGGCGTTCGCGATTCAGAATCGTTCGCGATCCAGAATCGTTCCTGATCCTCTTCGTCCTGCAGGTTTCGTCAATCCTGTGATCCGTTTTTCTCCAACACAGCGTACACAAAGCGCATCATCCATTCCTGGTGTTCGATCTGCTGTTCCTGCGCCCGCGAGCCGTGCCCGGCGTCGAACCAGTGCACGGTGATCGGCTTGCCCAGCGCCCTTAATTTTTCCTCATAGGCGATCATCTGCCGGGCCGGGCAGCGCGTGTCGTTGCGGCCCTGGATCACCAGGATCGGCGCGGCGATCTGTTCCGCATAGCTGATTGGCGACGCCGACGCCGTCGCCTCGGGTGTCTCCTCCGGCGTGCCGCCGAACAGACCGCGTTGGTAGCCGCGCAGCGTCTCCGCCTGATCCTCGTACATCAGCTTCCAGTCGGCGATCGCCACCACGGCCATACCGCCCGCCCACAGTTTCGGGCGCCGCCCGATTGCCTGCAGGGTCAGATAGCCGCCGTAGGAGCCACCGGTCAAAAACACGGCCTTGGGGTCAGCAACGCCTTGATCGACCAACCAGCGATAGGCCGCAGCCATATCCTGCACCTCCAGATCGCCCAAGTTGCCCCAGATCGATTTTTTAAAATCCTGGCCAAAGGTGACCGAGCCATGATAATTGATCGAAGCAAAGGCAAAACCGTGATCCAGCCAGGCCTGCTCGGTCGGCATAAAGGCATCGGTTTTCACCGACGTTGGCCCGCCGTGGGTGTGCAGGATCATCGGAAAAGGGCCGGCGCCGTCGGGCACGGACAGCCAGCCTTGGATCTGGTCTCCATTCTCGGACGTGAAGCGGAACTGCTGCCGCCTTCGCCCGCCGGGCGCGCTGCCGGCTTGCAGCACGGTGTGCCTTTGCGCGCCGGTGCTGCAATCGAGCGCGATCAAACACGGCGGGTGAGTGGCATCCTGCCAGATCGTATAGATCTCGCCCTCGGCCGTAAACTGCCCGCCGCCCAACACGCCGCGCGGGTGGTCGAGCGCGACTGCCTCGCCGCCGTCAATGTCGTACCAGTATAAT
>JAFGJF010000460.1 GCA_016929205.1 Anaerolineae bacterium | reverse complement strand
TGCTGGTTACTTTGCGACTTCCATCCCGCAGGCGCGAGGCCTGGACGATCATATTGATCGCCGAGGCAATCTGCTTGCGCACCGTGACCAACGGCAAATCCGCGCCGGCCATCAGGACCAGCGTTTCCAGGCGAGAAATGCAGTCGCGTGGCGAGTTAGAGTGGATGGTGGTCATACTGCCATCGTGCCCGGTGTTCATTGCCTGCAGCATATCCAACGCTTCGGCGCTGCGGCACTCGCCCACCACGATCCGTTCGGGGCGCATGCGCAACGCATTGACGACACAATCGCGGATCGTCACCTCGGTCGGGCTGTCTGGAGTCGGCTTTTTGGTTTCCAACCGCACCACGTTACGCTGCCGGAGTTGCAGCTCGGCCGCATCCTCGATCGTGACCGTGCGCTCGTGTTCTGGAATATAGCTCGAAAGGACATTGATCAACGTCGTCTTGCCAGACCCCGTACCGCCGGAGACGATGATATTGAGCCGCGATACGACGGCCGCCTCCAGCAGCGTGGCCATATCTTCGGTCAACGATCCAAAGCTCAGCAGATCGTCAACAGTCAGCTTGTCTTTGGAAAATTTGCGAATGGTCAGATTGGGTCCGTCGATCGCACACGGCCGGATGACCGAGTTGACGCGAGATCCGTCGGGCAACCGGGCGTCGATCAACGGATGATCGGAATCGGCCGTGCGCCCCAATGGCAAGACGATACGTTTGACAATGCGCTCGACGTGGTCGTCGTCCAGGAATTTGAACCCGGTTTCGATGATCCGCCCTTTTCTCTCCACGAGAATGATGTAGGGACCGTTGACCATGATTTCGGTGATATCGTGCAAATCGATCAGCGGCTGGATCGGTCCAAACCCAAAGATCTCGTTCATCACGTTGCCGAAAAACTCGTTTTTGGAAATGCCCGGTGGGATTTTAAAGTTCCCGCTGCTGATCACCTGTTCCAGGCTGCGGATCGCCTTTTGCTCGCGCTCCGGCGTGCGCTCCAACGGCAAATCAAGCGATACGCCAGGCGCTAGGAGCTTTTGGCGCAGGTTATCGGCGATCTGAATCTGCAAGCGCAGCAATGCAGCGCGCCCGTCGGTGATCGCGCCACGCTGGGGAGGCGCATCAGGAGGTTCCGGCTCGATAGGGGGAAACATCGGATCGCGCTCAGGTTCCTTTTTTTCCTCGACCTTGGGTTCCGATTCGACCACCGGTTCCGGCTCTAGCTCCGGCTTGGGTTTTTCCTGCCTTCTAAAAAGCGACATGACACCTCCTGTCGGGGATATCCCCCATTTGGGCGAACCCTCAAAGTATGGATCTGTTATATTCTATCACAAACCAAGAGCAGTTACAAGGCGGGCGCTATCCCCATCCTTCGTCATTGGGAAAGACGTTGCCATACTTGACGCTGCTGCGTGGCTCGGCCATCATATCGGCGACCGTTTCACGCCAGATTTTATAATGAGCCGTTTCCTTGTGCCGTGCGGGGTCGTCGGCAGTACGATACACTTCGACCAGTACAAAACGAGTCGGATCGTCATTTTGCTGCACAACGTCAAAACGGGCGATGCCCGGTTCTTTTACACTGTTACGCGCGTTCTCGATCGTCGCTTCTTTGAATGCCTCGACACAATCGGGCTTGACTTGGACAAACACGTGAACGATAAACACCCTGGACTCCTTTCAAATTGGCAATGCCTCCAGGTCGCGATCCATTTCCACGAACATGGACATCCACCCATCCGGCACGTACGATATGATCACATTATATCATTGCTCAGAGACTCTAGCAACCATGTCTGCGATTTGACGGAAAGTGCAGACTGTGGTACACTGGCGTTCGATTGCATCGATACAATCTATTCAACTGTTTAGATCGTTCACATAGATCGAGAGATTGGTTAATTATGCTTTACAAGTCTGTTTTCTCCGGCACCGGTACCACTACCTGCACCTGTCCCTCCGCATCTGAGGGATATTGAGGGTTGGGAGAAATCTAGCAAACAATTGGCATAACAACTGCTCGCACGTCAAACCTCCCAACCAGGAGGTTTTTTTTTGTTGCCCATTTCATAGCACGACCCAATAGCGTACGCAGGGCCAAAGGCGTCTCTTGCCGCAGACATCACGTCTGTTGGTAAAAGACGCCTTTGTGGTTTTGGCGCCTGGCGTCCGAAAAATACAACTCGTAGAGGAGGAACAAGTGCGAATACTGGTATCCGATCCACTTGCCCAGGATGGGCTCGACATTTTGCAGCAGCATACATCTGTAGACGTCAAAACTGGGTTGAGCGCACAAGAGCTGATCGAGATCATTGGCGACTATGACGCCCTGGTGGTGCGAAGCGGCACGCAGGTGACGTCCAGCATGATCGAGGCCGCGAGCCGCCTGCAGGTGATCGGCCGTGCGGGTGTGGGTGTGGACAATATTGATGTCGAAGCCGCGACGGCACGCGGCATCCTGGTCGTCAACGCGCCAGATGGCAACAGCATTGCCGCCGCCGAGCATTCGATCGCCATGATGATGGCCCTTAGCCGCCACATTCCACAAGCCGATGCCTCGCTGCGCGAACGCCAGTGGGCACGCAAAAAATTCATCGGCGTCGAGGTCACCGGCAAAACGCTCGGCGTGATTGGCATGGGCCGCATTGGGCGCGCCGTCGCACGACGCGGGCGTGGCCTGGATATGCACGTGCTGGCTCACGATCCATACATATCGAGCGTCCACGCCGATCGACTGGGCGTCGAGCTGTGCGAATTGGACGCGCTGCTCGCCCAAGCCGACTTTATCACCGTTCACGTGCCACTCACAGCGGCGACG
>JAFGJF010000459.1 GCA_016929205.1 Anaerolineae bacterium | reverse complement strand
TGCACACCGCCGACCAGTTTCCACACCGGCTGGTTTAGCGCTTTGCCCGTCAAGTCCCAAAGCGCGTTATCGACGGCCCCCATGCAGGCGATAGTGTCCCCCTTGGCGACCGGCTTGCGGGTGCCGCCCATGTACATTTTGTCCCACAGGTAGCCAATCCGCAGTGGATCCTCGCCCAGCAGCTTGTCTTTGAGCGAACCCAAGATCGTCGCTTGTCCCACTTTTGAAGCGCTGCATGGCGCCATACCCACGACGCCTTCGTCTGTATAGATCTCGACCCGCGCTCTCCTTTTGCCCGTCGTCTTGACGATTGAATTCCAGAACGGTTTCGCCAGATCGCCCAGGTCGATCACAGTGATCTGGATATCGGAAATTTTCATACTTGCTCCTCTTGGCCTTCACTGCAACAAACATTTCTCCATGGTAATGATCGCAGGGTTGTCGTGACAGCCTTCCCGCATTCTTTGCTCCAGCGGCGGCTGAAACCGCCACGACAAGCAGTTACTTATTGGGACGCGATCCTATTGTCCGCCAATGCCTTCTGACACATACGCCACTCCGGCCTCGATTAACGCTTGAATCTGTTCCGCCGGGTATGCGAGCAAGTCGCTCAGGATTTCTTTCGTGTGCTCGCCAAGAAGTGGGGCGGGCGTGCGAACCGTGCCCGGCGTCTCGGACAGGTGAAATGGCGAACCAACGATCTCGATGGGCCCCATCCCCGGTTGATCGACCTCGACGACCATTCCCCGGTAGCGGATATTGGGATCCTGGACCACCTGGTCGACGCTGTTGATCGGCGAGTAGGGCAGTTTGTGTGCTTCCAAGATCGCCATCCACTCTGCCGTTGTTTTTTGGCGGGTGATGGGTGCCAGGATTTCGTTGAGCGCGCCCTGGTTCGCCGTCCGCAGCGCATTGGTCTGGAACCGCTCGTCCTCGGCCAGGTCGGGGCGGCCGAGCATGGCGCATAGATCGTTCCACAACGTGTCGTTGCCGATCGCGATCACGATCCAGTTATCCGCCGTAGGAAAGGCTTGAAAAGGTGTGATCGTCGGGTGGCGCGTGCCCAGCGGCTGCGGGATCTGGCCGGACAGCGTGTAGCGGACGATGGCGTTCTCGAGGATATAAACGAGCCCGTCCACCATCGACATATCCACGATCTGTCCCTTTCCCGTTCGCTCCCTGTACCACAGCGCAGCCAGGATAGCGATCGCGCATTGGTGCCCGGCGGTAATGTCTCCCACCGATGTCCCTACCCGAACCGGGGAGCCGTTTTCGGGGCCGGTGATGCTCATCAAGCCGCTGTACGCTTGGGCCACCAGGTCATAGGCCGGCTTGGACCCGTACTCGGGTAGGGCATCGTGACCAAAGCCACAGATTGAAGCATAGATGATCCGGGGATTGATCTCGCGCATCGCCTCGTACGAAAAACCCAGCCGCTCCAGCGCCCCCGGCCTGAAATTCTCCAGGACGACGTCGGAAACGCGGATCAGATCCTGAAGGATCGTTTTGCCGGCCGGTTTCTTGAGGTCAACGACCATACTGCGCTTGTTGCGGTTAATGCTGGCAAAGTAGCCGCTTTGCCCGTTGGAAAAAGGGCCAAAGTGGCGCGCGTCATCCCCGCGAGGCGACTCGAAATGGATCACGTCCGCTCCCAGATCGGCCAGGATCATGGCCGTCGTAGGCGCAGCCAGGACGTGGCCCAGATCGATCACCCGCACGTCATCCAACGCCTTCAGCATGTGCACCTCCTCGGTTCGTATGGTTATCGCCACGCGTCGATTGAAATGCTCTTTGATCAGCGCCCTGGGATAGATATAATTCTGGACAAGCTGGTCGGCCCAATACACTTGGGCCGGCATCGTTGCGTTTTCATAGATCTATCGGATCAGCTTTTCCTTGGTATCGAACCCACCCCAGTCGACGAACTGGCGAGCGGTAATCGGATCCAGGATCAGGGTCGGCGGCAGGTAAGGATGCAGGCCCCGCAGCATACTTACCTGCAAAGAATCCGGGCGAGGCGCCATGCCTAATTGTGTTACCTGGTGTGGATAGCCCATCGGGTTCATGACCCTGATTTTCTCGCTCATCTTTTATCCTCACTTGCCCATGCGTCTCAGTGCGGCCAGACTCCGTCCAGACACGTCAAAACCAAGCCCATCCTGCCCGCCTTCTTCGACCACGTACCACAATGGATGGTGATCGGTCTCGCACAGATGGAATATCTCCTCCCAGTCGGCTATCCCCTCGCCAATGACCGATCCCGGCTCACCGCCATAGTCTTTCAAGTGAACCGATTTGGCGCGTCCGGGAAACGCCTTGAGCATAGCTATCGGATCGCCATCTCCATTGGCACAGTTGCCGATATCCATCTGCATCACCACGTCCTGATCGGTGTTGCTAAACAGGATCTCCCACGCCGTACGCCCGTCAAAACGCACAAAGTCAAAGGGGTGGGCGTGATAGCCGGTAAACATGCCCAGTGGCTTGAGCTTAGCCGCTGTAGTATTGAGGATCTCGGCCAGCTCCATGATCGAATCGAGGGTACTCATCCGCCCCTTGTCGGCGGCGATGATCAAGAATGGGTTGCCCAGCACCTGGTTCAGCTCGATCGTGCGCGCCAGGTTGTCGCCCAGAAGCGCGTCGGTGCTCAGGTGAATGCCACAGCAGGCCAGGCCGCTGTCGTCAAACATCTGGCGCACCTCTTTTACCGGCCATCCCATCCATTCCAGTTTGTCCCCGCCATAGCCCCAGGGTTCCGCGCCCACGTAGCCCAGCTCGGCCACGGCTTTGAGCGTTGCTGCCAAGTCTTTTTTGCACTCGCCGCGCACCGAAAAGAGCTGCAGCCCAATAGGAATCTTTTTTGTGTTCTTGCCCATGATTTACACTCCTTCTGTTTGATATTTCTGACTGGACCGGTTGATTTGTTCTAAAATGCGCGCGTGCTCAAAGCAAAAGCGCGCGGATGTCGCGAATAGCTCATCCTTTAGTTGGTGAATTCGTCCTGGAATAGCAAAAGGAAAAAGGGCGGACATAAACTCTCCTGAATTGTCTTTATCCGGGCTGGTATACCGTCGACCATATGCCGAGCACGGTCAGCGCCGTCCCTAACAGCGTTCGCGCCGATGGCTTTTCTTGTAGAAAAAATGAAAAAACCATGCCAAAAAGCGGTGTCGTCGCCGCGAGAATGCTCGTCCTGGCCGCTCCCGCACGTTGTATGGCCGACAAAAAGCTAAAGGTACCCAGCGTGGTGCCGATAACGCTGGATAGAAAAATGATACCCAGCGCCCGCCGCCCATACGCTCTGATTTGGGCTACGTTGACCTGTGTGAAAGCCATGGGAAGTAAGACGACGATCAGCACAGACAGACGAACGACATTGGCAATGATCACGTCCACATCCTCTAACCCAATGCGCAGCAGTACTGTGCTGACCGACCAGAACAGTGCTGCAAGGATGGCCAGCGCGACCCCGATCAAGTTGGCTTTTTCCGTCAATTGACCCGGATTCGACCGCGTTGCGCTCTTGGAGAACGCTATCAAGTACGCACCACCCGCGATCAACACAGCGCCGCCGGCAATCGTCCAGTCCAGACGCTCGTCCAAAAACAGCCAGGCCAACAGCATGGTAAAGAATGGATAGGTCGCCGAGAGCGGCATCGCTCTCGACAAGCCGATCGTCTTCATACTTTGGAAATAAAGCATATCACCGATGACCAGGCTCATCAGTGTCGATCCGGCCAGAAATCCCCAGGCATATAAGGGCAGTTTGAGAAACTGGGCACCCCGACCGGTGAAAAACAACAATCCCCAAAAGATCAACGCCGCGGGCACGGCTTGCAAGGCATTTAGCACAACGACCGGTATCTTGGACACCTGGCTCTTGATCAAGGCACTGGACGTAGCCCAACAAAAGGCACAGGCAATTGCGTACACTTCTCCAGGCATCTCTTCTCCTCAGGTTGGAATCTAGTCACCGCGAACGGAATTGGGAAATCTGGGCGGTGTGACGCCGTCAGGCAGAGGCGTCTGGTAGGGATGTTCTTTGGTTGCTTCCTCGAATTCTTGGTGCGCCTTTTGCAGGTGCTTGGGATCGGCATAGAGGTCCATTGCTGCGACGGCCATGATCTTGGCTGCGTGGATCATCCCCTTGTGCCCGATCGACATGCCACAGGTGGCGACAACGCCCCAACTGTGCCCTGACGCGCCGGTGGCAAAACAGGCTGTGCTCAACTCACTGAGCGGCGTGATCCAGCTTACGTCACCCACGTCGGTCGAACCCGTGGCAATGTTCTCCTCATTCATAGCCGGAAAATTGTCGCCCAGCAGCGGCTGCCCTTTGAGTGCCTCTACTCGCTCTTCCCATTCTTTCGGGACCTTGAGATGTTCAAACTTGTTACGGGCGTTTTCTTCAGGATAGGCCGCGTTGATCTGTCGTGCATACGCTTTCTCTTCCTCGGTAAATGCGATCGGCCCTACCGTCTTCATTGCCTCGTACTGCAGATCGGCAAGATAATGATTGTTCAACACGTTGGAACATCCCCCTCTGAACACTTCTTCCACGGTTGTCTCGGTCATCATCGCCGCTCCCTGGGCGATTTTGCGCACGCGATCGGTAACCTGGTCCAATTCCTCGCGTTGGTGTGCCCGGACAAAGTACCACACTTCGGCTTCCGGCGGCACGATGTTGGGCACATCACCGCCGTGGGTGATCGCATAGTGGATTCGCACCTTTTCCGTGACGTGCTCCCGCAAATAGTTCACCCCAATGTTCATCAGCTCGACCGCGTCCAATGCCGACCGGCCCTTGTGCGGCGAACCACCGGCGTGGGCGGCCGTGCCATGAAAACGGAATTTCAGATCGTACACGCCAACCGCGCTGCCCTTTCCGGGCATATTCATTGTGCCGGGATGAAAGTTGAATGCCGCATCCAGATCGTCGAACGCGCCGGCGCGGGCCATGAACGTCTTGCCCGAAATTTGCTCTTCAGCAGGGCAGCCATAGTAGCGCACCGTCCCCTCTCTGCCATCGGTTTCCAGCCAGTGTTTGATCGCAACGGCGGACGCCATGCACCCTGTTCCCAGCAGGTTATGCCCGCAGCCGTGTCCTGCCCCACCTTCGACAACGGGCTCTTGAGTAGGCTGGTTCTTTTGCGAAAGACCGGCAAGGGCATCATATTCACCGACGAAACCAATGATTGGGTGCCCTTTTCCCCACTCGGCGACAAAAGCGGTGTTGATATCGCCAATGTCCCAGGTGATCTCAAAGCCCTGCTTTTCCATAAAATCAGCTTGCCGCTTGGAGGATTTGAACTCTTGCCACGCAGTTTCTGGTGTCGCCCAGATGGCATCGGATACCTCGATAAACGGTCGCTGGTTGTCCTCGATCCATTGAATCAGGTCTTTTTGGGTTTTCATTATCGTCTCCTTGTCATTGTTCCAAGATTCCCGTTTCTCGTTCCAGGATACCGGTCAGGCAACCTATACCGCCTGCCGCCCTGGCCAATTCGCCTACCTCAACGGTCTGGCAAGCAATACCCAGCTTTTGGTAAAAAGCCTGCGTAACCGGGTTACCGGCGGCCATCAAGATCCGCCGCGGCCCAAGAGTAACAAAATTAAGTGCCATTCCATGTTTGGCTTCTTGCTCGTCCGGCACAAAATGCACCGCAAACCCGAGAGCGCGCAGCGCCTCAACGGCGGCATACGGTACACGTCCCGGCCAGGCGATTGCCAGGTTACGGTCGACAAAACGTAATTGCCCCATCAAGTGCATTGCGCCGTAGGGCAGGCCAACGCCGATGACCTCGATCCCCATCTCGTGCAGCAGATCCGCAACTTGCCTCGCCCCCTCGTCGTTGGTGCGTAGTCCCGTTGCCAACAGCACCGTATCCGGCGCGATCCAGGCTGCGTCTGCTCCCTCAAAGGTACCGGTTCCACGCACGGTGCGCAAGATCGGTATGCCCAGTTCGCCGAGCGTGCGAGCTACGAACCGCTCCTCTCCCGCGCGCACCGTGGATGCCGGCCGGCTGACAACGCTCCCTTCCGGTGTCATCCACATCAAATCGGCGACAAACATCAGGTTGGCGGGCGGTATTTGATCCGGTATCACGTAGCGTACCGAGACGCCGGCATCGCGATAAGCCTGCGCCAGTGCATCATGCTCCCGCTGCACCTGTTCCAGGTCCAAAACCCCGAGCATCTGGACCCGATCCGGACTGGCTGCCGCCGCCAGCTCTGGCCCTGGCCGGTGGAGCAGCACGGCCTTGAGCGGCTCCCATTCGCTGTCCACGCCACACTTGCCCCATAGCCGGCCAATCTCTTGCCGCAGTGACGTCGAGCGCGGCGACCAACCAGGACCACCATAAGCGGCAGCGGCAAACAGATCGTCCGTTATGGCCACGGCTCGATCCGCATAATCACGTTGCCTGCCGGATCGGGACAGATCACGTGGTTGTCTTCTTTGAGCCAATCGCCGTCCATCAAGGGCCGTTGTTTGGCCGGCAGCAGCGGCACGACGGCCTGTAGAGCATACAGGCAAAAGTGACGGTTCGGTGGGATCATGAGCCGCCCGCTGTGCAAAACGAAATAATCCCCTGGTCTCATCCCCGACGTGCATTTGCCGCGAACCTGTTCCACCACGACGCGCAAGTTGTGTAAACTGCCTTCCGCCGGTTGGCGATCCTCTTGCAGTCGATCGCCCGCCGCACTGCCCACATCGTCCTGGCAGTCACCATCACTCTGCCCTTGTTCATCTCGATCGCCAACGTTAGCCTTGTGTATCTTGGCTGTCTGAGCGATTTCGAACAGCACACGTCCCTTGGGATCGGGGCATTGGGCGTGGTGCACGCGCCACATCCAGTCTTCGCTCTGGTCTTCCACGATCTCGCGCTCCTTGGGCGTGATCAACGGCATCAAGCTCTGTAACGCGTACAGACAGATAAAGCCCCCTTCCGGAATTCGAATGTTACCATCGCGCACGGTAAACGAATCGCCCACCTTCATCGGCGGATCGGCCGTGCACTTGCCTCTTACTTTTTTCACCGTGATTTCGAGTTCGTACATGAAATGCTCCTCATCTATCCCCTTTGTCTTTACGTTTTAGGATCATGGCGCTAAGCTCTGTTGACATCTGAGATAAACGGCCCAATGTGCAATTTTTATGATATGAATACGGGCTAGAGATTGTCATTCCCGCACGTTTTTAGCGGGAATCCAGCTTTTTTTGTCCCTGTGGATGCCCAATAGAGACATATGGATGCCCGATAAAGACATTCGGGCATGACATCCCAAACGCAATCCGAAATATCAACAGAACCTAGTCGCTCGGGTCCAGGCCCAACTCGAGCAACTTCTCTCTTGTCGGCAGCCCTGTGTCCACATCCCACCCGCGTGCCTCATAATATTCGTCCAGCATCGGATCGAGTTCCAGTACTGCGCCGGCACTGGAACCGCTGTCCTTGGACATGGGTTCCTTGAGGAAACGATCGGGTAACGTATCATCCTGGCGTGTGATGCCTTCGCGGGCGATGAATAACCGCTCCAGGTTCACGATCCGCTCTCCCACCTGCCGCACCTGTTCCCCGGTCCACGGCCAACCGGTCGCTGCCCGGAGCAGGTCGGCGGTGCCGTCCCAGTCGAGCACCTCCATATTGTTGTAGGTATTCTTGCACACACCCGTCGCATCCGAGATCGCCGCCATCTCTTCAAAATGCTTGACCACCAACCCCTTGCCCTTGTATTCCAGGCGAAACGCCGTCTCGGGGATGCCGTAACGACGAATTCCTTCTTCCGGGTCGTTGGAGAACTCGAACCAGGGCTCTGATCGCAAGTGGTCGGCGCCACGGCTGGATACTGCGTTGCCCAGGCCATACGCCTTGATGCTCCTCGGATCGGCCTGAAAGACCTCCAGTCCCTTGCCGTGCATGGCGATTGTTTCCGATCCCCGCCCCAGGCGCGCTGCTGCCCATTTGACACCATCTGCCAAGAGATCACCAAATCCTTCCCGGCGAGCAGTCTGATCGATCAAGGCCAGGATGCTTTCGCCGTTGCCCCAGGTCAGATCCAACCCGCCGGTATCCTTGGCAGACAGCAGCCCGCGCTCGTAACATTCCATCGCCCAGGCGATCACTTCGCTCAACGAGATCGCATCCAATCCGTAGCGATTGGCCAGGTCAACACACTTGAGGGCCAGTGCCAGGTCGTCATTGCCCACGCGAACCGTGAATCCAGCCAGCGGCTCGTACTCGGGTCCCTCCAGGCGCAGATCCGGGAAACGGGGATCGTCGACGATCAAAAACCGGCTGCAAGGGATCGTACAGGCAAAGCAGGCTTTGCTCTTGATCTTGTACAGCTTTTCAATGGCTTCCCCGCTGACTGCATCCACCTGTTCAAAGCGGCCACGTTGAAAGTGATAGGCTGGCAGACCGCCGATGCTGTCCAACGCCTTGATCAGCTTGGTTGTGCCCAGCCGGTAGCGGATCTCGTACTCTGGATGGGTATAGATCGTCTCGTCCAATTGGGAAATGATCTCGCCAAAGCGCACCATATCGGCGATCGAGATGAGTCCTGTACCGCGTACGGCTACCGCCTTGAGATTCTTGGATGCCATCACCGTGCCCAGTCCCGTGCGCGCGGCAGCCCGGTTGAGGTTGGCAAACACGCCGGCAAAGCGTACCCCGTTCTCTGCTCCCGGTCCAATGGTCGCCACCTGAACGTCGGCGTCGCCCAAGTCCTCTTTGATCGCCAATGTCGTCTGCCACACGTCCTTGCCCCATAATGCACGAGCGTCCCGCAGTTCGATGACGTCGTCCTTGATCCACAGATAGACCGGGTGCGCTGCCCGTCCCTGCACGATCACCTGGTCATACCCGGCGAACTTGATCTCCGGTCCAAAGAATCCGCCGGCATTGCCGTCGCCCAGGATGCCGGTCTGAGGTGAGAGCGCGGTGACGTTGAAACGCGCCCCGCCGGGAAAAGTGGTGCCTACCAGTGGCCCAATGCCAAAAAGCAGGATGTTCTGCGGCGACAGGCCATCGGTATGGGCCGGGAGTTCGTCCCACAGCCGTTTCACGTTCAATCCGCGCCCGCCCAAAAACGATCGCACCAAAGCGTCTTCAGTCGGGCTGCGATCAACACGGCCGTCGCTCAAATCCACCCGCAAAATGTGCCCGCCGTAACCATCCATTTACGCCTGCCCCTTTGCTGCATCTTGAGCCAAACGCGCCGCCAGCTTGCCGCGTTTGGCCTTTGCTTTTGCATCTGTGTCGTCATAGACAATCGCGCCGGTGGCGCACCGTTTTACACAGGCCGGATCGCCGCCGCACAGGTCGCAGATCAGGGCCAGGCCGGTCTCGGGGTGCAACGCCGCCATCCCAAACGGGCACGCGTCGACGCAGGCTGCACAGCCGATGCAAACGTCGGCCTGCACGATGACCGCCCCGGTGTGGGGATCCCGGTCAAGCGCGTCGCTGGGACAGGCATCCACGCACGGCGCGTGGTGGCACTGCCGGCATACGTGCGGTACGTCCAGCCCCAGGTGTTCAATCTTGGTTACGTGGATGCGTGCCACAGCCGTGCCAAACTGGCCTTCGTGGTGGGCTACGCACGCCACTTCGCACGCCCGGCAGCCGCTGCAGACGCCGGCATCGACCAGAATTCGTTTCATACTCGGCCTCTTTTTTCCACCCGATCTCACGCCGGCCAAAGCTGCATGCCGCCATCCACGCGCAGCACCTGGCCG
>JAFGJF010000458.1 GCA_016929205.1 Anaerolineae bacterium | reverse complement strand
TTGATCGCCGCATCGGCAAAGCGCGGCTGGGCGGCCAATTCTTGCGAGGTACGATAGCAACGCTCTGGCGGTATGTCAAACATGGCCGCCGCGCGCCCGAGACGACCCCGATCCGGGTCCGCCAAACCGACGATAGCCAGCTCGTCCGGGTGGTTGAGCGCGTAGGAACCGTAGAGCAAGGCACGATGGCCCAGGCCGATTAGCACGGCGGTCAATGGTTTGTCTGGCATGTTATCCTTGCGGTTGAATCCCATCGCCTGAGAGCGGTTGAGTCCCACCGCCCGGGACATCGTCAAAAACAGCCGCCGGAGCAAAAGCCACACCGACCATGCTGGGGCCGGTATGGGCTCCCAGGACGAGAGACATTGGGCCAACGGGCAGCCAGGTGCAGTCAAATCGTCGATCGATCAATTCATGCAGCATGGCCGCGCCTTCGGGATTGTGGGAATAGAGCACCTGGACGCGCAGCGTGCTGCCCGGCGGGTGCTGTTGGGCGATCAAGTCGACCAGTCCATTGAGCGCGCGTTTAAAAGACCGCATCTGGCCCCGCTGCACGTAGGTGCCGTTCACTTTTTCTACCCCAATTAACGGTTTGAGGTTCAGCATCGAAGCGATCAGCCCTTTCATATGGCTGATCCTCCCACCGTGAATCAGATATTGTAGTTCGTTCAGGGTATAGATGCTGTCGCTGGCGGCGCCGATGCGCTCGATCAAGGCCAGGATCCGTTCTAGCGGCCAGCCTGCTTTGGCTGCCCGGGCTGCTACCTCGACCTGCCATCCTGCCGCGGCAGAAAGGGTCTTGGTATCCACGTGGGTGATGTTTGCTTCCGGGACCAACTTGGCGCCGGCACGAGCCGAGTCGAATGTCCCGCTCAAGCCCGACGTCATGTGAATGGACAGAATGTCGGGATCGGATTCGGCCAGTCGCCGGTAGGTTTCGGCAAAGTCTCCAGCCGAAGGCTGCGAGGTGGTGGGCAGTCTCTGCGGTTGGGTTCCACCGCCGGCCGCAGCCAAAAGATCGTAAAACTCGCCCGGTTGAATGTCTACGCCCTCGCGATAGGTCTTGCCTTCGAGGGTTACAACGAGAGGCACGATGTAGACATCCAGTTCGGCTCTTTGCGCAGGGGACAGCGCCAGATCTGTCCCGCTATCTGTTACAATCTGCATCGACGTGCCTCCTTTTTTGGATCAACAAATCAGGCGGATGCGCTTGGGTACAATCTCGCACTCGATGCGGTGCGCGTCCGTGCAAATCAGTTCGCCGTCGGCGTGCGCGATCAAACTGTCTTGAGAGGTGATGATCGTGTGTCTGCTGCGCAAGGTTGTCACATCCTTTTCGTGAATGTGCGTGCCATTCATAAACGAGGGAATCAGTTGCAGCATTCTCAAGCGAGACATATTTCCCAACAGACACAGGTCGAATTTGCCGTCATCGAGTTTGGCTTGCGGCGCGATCAAAAAGGCCCCGCCTCCACGCGCACCATTGTATACGTCAGCCATCAAAACGTCAAGTTTGATCTGGCGATACGTGCGCTCGCCGTCGCTGTCCTCCTCGTACTCGATGGTCGAACGTGCCTTCTTGAGGGTTACGAATATGGAACGCAGGACGGCTGGCAAATAGAGTGCCAAACCGCGCAAGCGCTTGAATCTGCGTACCTCGATCGTGACCACGCCCTCAAAGCCAATGCCGATCGAGTTGTCGAAATAGCGCACGTCGGTGTTGTCCACCGTAACGCGCCCAATGTCGACGATCTTGGTTTGGTGTTCGGCCAGTTTGGCGCAAGCGCTCTCGAGGTCGCCCGGCACGCCGGCCATCCACGCAAAGTCGCATCCTGACCCGGTTGGCAACATACCGAGGGCGCCGACCACGTCTCCGCCCGACCACGCGCCGTCGTTTGCTGCGTTCACCATCCCATTCACAACTTCGTGGAACGTTCCGTCGCCGCCGGCAGCGACGACGACATCGTATCCGTCGAGCACGGCCTGGCGCGCCAGCTCGATCGCCTCTCCGGCCCAATTGGTCGTGACCAGGTCGAAATCAAGTCCGTGTTCGGACAGCAACTGCTCTATTTTCGGCAATGATTTGGCGCAGAATCCCCGCCCGGCCAGTGGGTTGGCAATGACCTTGTATCGCATATCGTCGTCGCTTTCTATCGTCTCTTCCTATTTGAGGTTTTTTGTCGAGTATGATGCTCTTTATAACACCTTATCGCGTAGCACGTCACGCCATTTATCCATCGTGCGCGTACAACAGGTAAAACAGGGATCTGGCGATGTCCCCTTTGAGCAAGAGCGAGCGACGATATGCAATGGCATTGTCAAACTGGGGCTGTCTCTGATTCGTTGATCAGCCGGCCGGCTTTTGCTTGGGCAAAATAGGCCCGGTATGCGGCCGTTTCCTGCAACTGTGCCTGGAGCATGGCTTGTTGCCGCAGGTCCGCGTCGCCGGGTTGAGCCTGGCCGGGGGTTTGAGAGATAGACACGGCGCGCTTGTCTATTGTTAATCCGATCTGGTTCTTGCGAGCCATCCACTCTAGCGCAAGGCGAACGGCACCCTCGGTTTGCGCGGTTGCGGCAGCCAGTGCGGCCAGGCTGGTCTGCCCGCCTTGTTTGTGGATGACGTGCTTGGTCAATCCGAGCAGCCTTGGCAGGAACGTGCGCGGCGCGTCCAGGTTGGGATCGACGCCAAAGAGGATGACGTGCCGTGGTTCGACTGTTTTCAGGGCGGCGTGCAGCGTGCCGGGGTCGGGTGGTGCCGTCCAGACGATCAGGGTCGATGCGTTGTGCAGGCCGGTGCGATCGCAGAGAACGATATCGGGCACGGCCACGCCCTCTCCCCAGACGAGGCAGTCTGGGTCGGATGAGACGAGCTCGCGCAACCTGGATTCGGGATCGGGATGGCGCCGGTAATCTGTCACCTGGATGTCTGCTTTGCTCTCAGCCGGCATGGGCAGGGGGGCGACGGAGCGCGCATCGACCCAGACAAGTTGCACGTTCGCCTGGCCGCGAAAGGTATTGATCCCGAGGGTATAGGCCAGGTCAAAAGGACTTGTGGGGAGGGACTTGTCGGCACTCTGCCACCATAGAACGGTCTGTTCTTGCCCATCACCGTGGCGCACCACAACACGCCGGTGTTCGTGGGTGCGGCCGATGACGGCACTGCTCGCCAGGTGCAGGTTTGACGTTGCAAAAACGGGCTGCTCGTTGCCGGGGCCAAAGGGTGCCAGGTGATGGATTGCCGCGACCAGGTCGAGCGAAATCTGATCGAGTGACAGGTAAGCGTCGACGTTGATCCGTTTTTCTGCCACCGAGATCCCCGCTTTTTCCAACGTGCGCCACAATGCACGCCGGAAGGCGGGGATGCGCTCGCTCTCGAGCGAGAGTCCAGCGGCCATAGGGTGCCCGCCGCAGCGGTAGAGCATCTTTTTTTGTGCGGCGATGGCGGCGTGAATGTCGATGTCTTGTATCGAGCGCGCCGAACCGCGCGCGATCTCGCCGGGCGGAGCGCTCAAGACGATGGCCGGCCGGTTAAAACGACCGGCCAGTCTTCCGGCGACGATGCCGACGATGCCTGGTTCCCAATTTGCGCCGGCAACGACGATCGCCGGGCCGTCGAGCAGGGTCCGGTCTTGTTCGAACTGGACAAGTGCGGCGTCGGTGGTTTCTCGCACCAACCATTGGCGTTTTGCGTTGAGCGCTTCCAGTTCGGTGGCGATCGTGCGCGCCCGCGTGCGGTCGTCCGTCGTCAACAGCTCGACGCCGGCGTCTGCACCAAGATCCTGGCCGACGCGGCTCAAGGCGTTGAGGCGCGGCGCGAGGGTAAACCCAATGTCTTCCTCGTTGACCAGGGCCGGGTTCACATCGGCGAGCATCATCATCACCTTGAGTCCGGGCCGGTTGGCCAACCGCAATACATCAAGGCCGCGTTGCAGCAGATAGCGCACGTCGCCGCGCAGTGTGGCGACATCGGCGACGATGCCCAGGGCGACCAGGTCCAGGAAATGGTCGGTTGGGCGTCCGGCGCGTTCGTAGAGCGCTTTGACGACCTCGTAGGCGACGCCAACACCCGGCAGTTCGTATAGTGAGTGATCGCCAGGCAGACGCTTGGGATTGATCAGGGCAACGGCTTCAGGCAAGATGTCGGGCAGGTCGTGGTGGTCGGTGATCAGTACATCGACGCCATGGCTCTTTGCCAGCAGTGCGGCCGGGTGAGCATCGGTGCCCGTGTCGGCGGTCAGGATGAGTTGAATGCCATCGTCGATCAGGCGTTGTACGCCCAGGGGATGAATGCCGTGCGACTCGCGCCGGGAAGGGATGTGAAACGTGACGTCGGCGCCCAGGTCGCGCAATGCTTGCAGGTACAAAGCCGTTGCCGTCTGGCCGTCGACATCAAAATCGCCCCAAATGGCGATCCGTTCGCCGCCAGAGATGGCCCGTTCGAGCCGCCGGATGGCGACGTCGACGTCGATCAGTTCTTGCGGCGGCGCCGGGACATAGGCCGAAGGATCGAGAAACGAGCGGGCATCGTCCGCGTTGTCGATTCCACGCCGGACCAACAGCTCGGCAATCAGGTTAGGGGCCGGGTACGATGCGACGACCTGCCGTATCGAGTCTGCGATGTGAACAGGTTGGGGATCGATCCATTGGGTCATGGTGTGTTATCCTGATCTGTTGCGTAGGCGTTGATATATCTCCCAGGTTTCGTCTGCCGCGCGCTGCCACGAAAACTGGCTGGCCTGTTCCAGCCCGTGACCTGACATCGCTTCCCGCAAGGACGCGTCGGCCAGTACAGAGCGCGCAGCCGCGACCATCTCTTCGGGGTGGTGTGGATCGAAATATTGTGCGGCGTCGCCACATACCTCGGGCAGGCTCGAAGTGTTGCTGCTGATAACGGGTGTGCCGCAGGCCATCGCTTCCAGCGGCGGCAGCCCAAAGCCTTCGTATAGGGACGGAAAAACAAAAGCCTGTGCGCCGCCGAGCACGGCAGGCAATGCATCGTCCGTTATATAGCCGGGCATGATGACTCTGTCGCGCGCCGGAGAGGTTTCCAGGGCGGCGAAAAAATTTTCGTACAACCAGCCTCTACCGCCCACGATAACCCAATACAGATCGGGATCGTCGAGGACGAGTTGTTCAAAGGCCTGCAAAAACCCGAGGTGGTTCTTTTTGGGCTCGATAACGCATACCGTCAGCAGATAGCGTTCCGGCAGATGGTATTGGGCCCTGGCGGCATCGATGGCGGCCTGTGAAGGTGGCGCAAACCGTGGCGGGGCGGCCTCGTGTACGACCACAATCTTGGCCGGGTCGATGTGATAGGTGTGCACGATGTCGCGTTTGGTGCAGTCGGAGACGGCAATAATGGTGTCGGCGCGGCGGCAAAAGAGAGGCACAGTCAAATTCAAAAAGAGATAATTGAGCGGCTTGTGGTAGCGTGGAAACAGCCTGAAAATCAGATCGTGCACGGTGAGTACGGTCGGGACACCCGGCAGCGACATGAGCAGATGCTCGGTGGCGTGGTACAGGGTGGCGCCGGGCAGCAGGTGGTTAAAATGCTGGCGCAAGAGCTGCCCGATCCAGACCTGCATACGCCAGCGCTTGTATCCGGCGTTGATGGTGCGCCGGGGAATGGCGTCCAGCCCGATCAAGGGTTGGATGGTCGGATCCTGATTGTAAAAGAGAGCCATTTGCTCTCTGTGGTTCGCCAATAAGGCTCGGCCCAGGCTTTCGGCGTAGCGCCCCAGACCGGAACGGGCATGTACGGCGGCAGAAACGTCATAGTAAATCGTCATTGTCCAGTCCTGATCGGATGCAGGGGGTATTTGTTGCTGGGGGAACGATAGCACGGAGTGGTTTAATTGTCAAATGCGCCCTTGTCTTGTCGCTGTGCCACGAATGTGATATAATCATAGGCGATTCGATGCCTCGCAACAGAGAGGGCCATAGGTGCTCTCACAAACGATGATTAACCGCCATGATCCCTTGATCGTGAAAAACCAGGGAGCGAATCCCAAAGGAAAACGGGCGATGATTCAAGTGACAATCGATTCGATTCGGGTGAGCTTGACGAGAACACAGCGGGCGATTTTGCTCAAAGAAATAAACGATGACCGGCAACTGCCGATTTTTATCCACCCCAATGAAGCGGAAGCCATTTTGGCCGAGCTGCAGGGTTATCCAGCCTATCCCCGGCCGATGACACATGATTTGTTGAAAAATTGCATTGCCGAGCTGGGGGGTGAGCTGCAATATGTTGTCGTCAACGAGTTGCGAGATGATGTCTTTTTCGCCTTGTTGCATATCCGGCAGGGCGGCATAGAGCTGGATATTGACGCCCGGCCAAGCGACAGCGTTGCCCTCGCCGTGCGGGCCAGGGTGCCCATTTTTGTCCACGAGTCAGTGATGGAACAAGCGGGTATCTATCCAGCCCAGGAACAGGATCTCGACGAAGCCCAGTTGTCCGTGTTTAAGGATTTTGTCGAATCGTTGGACATAGATGACCTGGAAACAGACTGAATCGGCTCTGCCATTCAAAGCCGCATCTCAGATGCGGCTTTTTACGCATAACGACAGCGACAAGGCAGCAAACGCACCCGGAAGCGAATCCTCCGGTCGACAAGATATTCAAGGTGACTATGAGTGAACAAACGGCTGTACCCGACAAGATGGTCCCCCATAACGTTGAAGCGGAACGCGCCGTGCTGGGGGCATTGCTCATCGACCCCGATGCGCATTACAAGGTCAACACCTTTTTGCGGCCAGAGGATTTTTACGTCACTAAACACCAGTGGATGTACGAGTCAATGCGCGATCTACAGGAGCGCGGCGAGGCGGTGGACTATGTCACGTTGTGCGATGATCTGGAGCGGCGCGAGCAGTTGACCGAGATCGGCGGGGCGGCGTATATCACGTCGTTGATCAACGCCACGCCAACGGCGTTGAACGTCGAGTATTACGGGCACATTGTCGAACGCACCAGCACGCTGCGCCAGTTGATCGGTGCAGCCGGCCAGATCGCGACGCTGGCCTATGAGGATACCAACGACGCGAGCGAAGTCGTCGACCGGGCCGAGCAGATCCTGTTTGGCATTTCGCAAAAGCACATCGCACGCGACCTGGTGCCGGTTCGCGACGTGGTGAGTGCCTATTACGACCGGGTTGATTATCTTTTCCAGCACAAAGGCGAAACGATCGGCGTGCCGACCGGGTTTCGCCAGCTCGACAAGCTGCTGGGGGGGCTGCAAAAGTCGGACCTGATCATCGTCGCTGCCAGGCCCGGCATGGGCAAGTGCGTAACGGCCGATACGAGGCTGGTCGATCCACAAACCGGAAGCCTGTGCACGATTGAGACGTTGGTGCAGCAGCGTCGAGCTCGTCTGTTGACGCTGGGCGATGGATACCGGCTACAGGCGTCAGAGGCGAGTGACTTTGTCGACGATGGGATCAAGCCCGTTTACAGTGTCAGAACGGCATTGGGACGCGAGATTAAGGTCACGTTGACGCATCCCTTTTTGACGATCAACGGCTGGCGGCCGCTTGGGGAGCTCGATGCCGGACAAAAGGTTGCCGTGCCGAGACGCATCCCGGTATTTGGTTTAGAGGATCCACCGGAATGCCAGGTCAAGGTGCTGGCCTACCTGCTGGCCGACGGCAGTCTGACCGGCACGAGTCCCAGGTTCACAAACAGCAATCCCGCGCTGCGCCAAGATTTTACGTCCGCAGCGCTGCATTTTCCCGGTACAAAATCGCGCGTATATGACAGTCACGGGCGGCGCACGCCGACGGTTTATGTGGCCAAAGACCCCGATTTTGTCAAAACACAACGCCAGGATTTTGCCCGCCGGCTGAAAGCTGTGGTCGAGGACGAGGATTGCCGTGTCAAAGACATCGCCGGTGCTGTTGGCGTGACCGCCGGGGCGGTCAGGGGATGGTTATCGGGAGACAGCGCGCCTTCGCCGCAGCATTTTGGGCGCTTGACCGAGTATTTGCAGGTTTCACCTCAAGACATTGCGCCCTATGGTATCGCCGCGATCGGTACGAGGTGTCCCAGCAGCCTCACTGTATGGTTGCAAGAACAGAAGGTATGGGGCAAGTCTGCCCTGGAAAAGGTTGTTCCGGACTGCGTGTTCAGGTACGATCAACAAAGCCTGGCCCTTTTTTTGAACCGCCTTTTTGCATGTGATGGCAGCGTCTACTTGCAGCAAGGAAAGCAAGGCGTTGTCTCGTATACGACGGTTTCATACCATTTGGCCCAGGACGTTCACCATTTGCTCTTGCGATTCGGCATCTTGAGTAAATTGCGTCACCGTCGCATCAAGTACGATGGAGGGCATCGCACGGCTTACCAGTTACGCATTACCGGCGTCTCAAACCTGGCGCAGTTTGTCGAACAGATTGGCGTATATGGCAAAGAGGAAGCGGTACAAGCCATTCGGGTTTATGTACAAAGTACGTCCAGCAACATCAACCTGGACATTATTCCGATCCAGGTATGGGATCAGATCAAAATCGCCAAGGGCGAGCGCACGTGGCGCAGCGTGTACGATGATATGGGGTTGCCGGCAGGCGCAAACATTCACGCCGGTGTGCGCGCGCCCAGTCGAGAACGGCTGATGGATATTGCCGTGGCCCTGCGATCTGACGAACTCGAAGATCTGGCGCAAAGCGATGTCTATTGGGATCAGATTGTCGAGATCCGGTATCTGGGCGAACGCCAGGTATACGATCTGACGGTGCCCGGCACACACAACTTTGTTGCCGATGATATGATTGTCCACAATACCGCCCTTATGCTCGCCCTGGCCCAAAACGCGGCGCGCAAATACAACCAGCGGGTGGCGGTGTTCAGCCTCGAGATGTCGGCGGAGCAGTTGGTGCAGCGTTTGATCGCTTCCGAAACGGGCATCGATTCGCAGCGTTTGCGGTTGGGTAACTTGAGAGAAGAAGAGTGGCCCATTTTCATCCAGGCAACGGGCGCGCTGTCAGAGACGATGTTGTTTATCGACGATACGCCTTCCATTTCGGACATGCAGCTGCGCACCAAGGCGCGCCGCCTGTACGCCGAACGGGGGCTCGACCTGATCATCGTCGACTATTTGCAGTTGATGCAAACCGACCGCCGCATTGATAACCGCGTGCAGGAAATCTCGCTGCTGTCGCGCTCGCTCAAGGGGCTGGCGCGCGAGCTGAACGTGCCCGTCGTCGTCGGTTCTCAGCTTTCACGTGCGGTGGAGCAGCGCAACGACAAGCGGCCGATGCTTTCGGATTTGAGGGAAAGTGGATCGATCGAACAAGACGCGGATATTGTTACATTTATCTATCGTGACGAGTATTATACTCCTGAAACAGAGCAGCCCAACATTGCCGAGATCTTGATCTCCAAGCACCGCAATGGCCCAACGGGTATGGTGCCGTTGTACTTTCAAAAAGAGCTGGCCAAGTTTCGTGAGGTCGAGATATTTCACCAGGAATTGGATTTTTGATGCGCGGGTTCCCCGGTTTTCCAGATGGATCTCTAGAATTCACATCTGTTCCCGATTCGTTTTTCAGCGATTTGCTGCCGCTGGTAGACGATCTGTTCGAACTCAAGGTCACGCTGCACTGCTTGTGGTTGATCCAGCAAAAGCAGGGTGCGTTTCGCCACATCACCCGGGCTGAACTGGCAGAGGACGAGACGCTGATGCGCGGCTTGCAGGATGCCAGCTATGGCGCCGGCGAGGCGTTGCAGGAAGGGCTGGAGCGTGCCGTGGCCCGTGGCACGCTGCTTCAGGTGACCGTGCAGCGCGGCCGGACAAGCGAGGATCGGACAAGTGAGGATCGGACAAGCGAGATATGGTATTTTGTAAACAGCGAGCGCGGACGGTCTGCCGTGTCCTGCATCGAACGGGGAGAGTGGACGCCCGACGGCGCAGAGAGTGAGGAACGGATCCATCTCCAGGCGCGCCGCCCCAATATTTTCAACTTGTACGAGCAAAATTTTGGCCTGCTGCAGCCACTGCTGGCCGAAGAATTGATGGATGCGGAGCGCACCTATCCTCCGGAGTGGATTGAAGAGGCGTTTCGCCTTGCCGTGGGGCAAAATGTCCGCCGCTGGGCCTATGTGCGCGGCATTCTCGAACGCTGGGCGCGCGAAGGGCGGGGAGGTCACGGGCGCACGGATGAATCAAAGGCCGACCGGCGGCGTTATCTGGGGGGGGAATATGCCGATTTGGTCGAACACTGATCGGAGCGCGGACGTCCTGTCTGCCCGGGCGGAAGCAGAAAAAGGGTTGCGGGTATGAGCGACGAGAAACTGTCTGGCATTTGTCCTGTCTGTAAGGGATCGGGGTACCTGATCAAAGACGTCCCGGTGGGCGATCCGGATTTTGGCCGTCTTATTCCCTGCCACTGCAAGCTGGACGAGATAGAAGAAAAGCGCTCTCAGCGCTTGCGCAATCTGAGTAATATCGAGTACCTGGGACACATGACGTTTGAGACGTTTGTACCCGGTGGCAGCGCGCTTAACCCCGACCTGAAAGAGAATTTACGCCGTGCCTATGATTACGCTTATACGTTCGCCCGCGATCCCAAGGGGTGGTTGATATTCCGCGGCGGGTATGGCTGTGGCAAGACGCATCTCGCGGTGGCGATTGCCAGCTACCGGATCGAGATGCGCCATCCGGCGTTATTCATCGTTGTTCCTGACTTGCTCGATTACCTGCGGGCAACCTACAGCCCAAACAGCCCGGTGCGCTATGACGAACGCTTTGAGGAAATCAGGAGTCACCCCCTGTTGATTTTGGACGATCTGGGCACGCAGAGCAATACGCCGTGGGCTGATGAAAAGCTGTTCCAGATTTTCAACTTTCGCTACAATGCCCGCTTGCCAACGGTCGTGACCACAAACTGTGAACTGGAGGATATCGAGGAACGGATTCGTTCGCGCCTCAACGACATGGACCTGGTACACATGGTGCCTATCCGCGCGCCCGACTATCGGGCCAGCGGCGTCCGAGAAGGATCGTCCGAGTTGAGCAGCCTGTCCCTCCACTTTGACAAGACCTTTCATTCCTTCGACCTCGACCGCGAGGGGCTGGATGTGGAGGAAAAACAGAATTTGCAAAGTGTCTACCAGGCCGTGCAAGCGTATGCGAATGAACCGAGTGGATGGCTGGTTTTGAGCGGTACGTATGGCTGCGGCAAGACTCACCTTGCGGCTGCGATCGGCAATGAGCGCGCCGGCAAGCGCCAGCCTGTGCTGTTTATTGTCGTGCCCGATCTGCTGGACCATTTGAGGGCGACGTTTAGCCCGCAAAGCAACGTTTCGTACGACAAGCTCTTTGAGCAGATCCGGCGTACGCCGCTGCTCATCCTCGACGACCTGGGAACGGAGAGCGCGACGTCCTGGGCCAAGGAAAAAATGTACCAGATTTTCAACTATCGGTACAACGCGCGGCTGCCTACCGTGATTACGACCGCGCAGCCGGTTGACAAACTCGATCCCCGGATTCGAACGCGCATTCTCGATCGTTCGCGGTGTCAGGTGTGGAGCATTTTGGCCTCACCCTTTCGCGGACAGCCGTTTGCGCCAAAACCCACAAGACGAAGAACCAGGAGCAAATCATGACCACAGAACAGTATGGCGGCGCGTGGCCGACCATGGTCACGCCCTACGATCGCAAACTGGATATTGACGTTGGAGCTTATCACACCACGATCGATTGGTACGTCGAACGAGGTGTGGGCGGCGTGTATGCAAATTGTCTGTCCAGTGAGATGGTTTTGCTAGATGAGGAGGAGCGGCTGCTTTTGGTGACCGAGGCCGTAAAAGCGGCTGCCGGCCGCACGCCTGTTGCTGCTACGGGCAACCTCGGCTCGACGATCAAGGAACACATCGCCTTTTGCCGCCGCGTCGCCGGTGCCGGCGCCGACGTGGTGATGCTCGTCGTGCCCGAGTTTCACGAAAATGACGCCGACCTGGAGCGGTATTATCTGGACATCGCCGAGAGCGTCGACGCGCCGCTGGGGTTGTATGAATGCCCGGTGCCGAGGCAGTATCACCTGGGTGTCGATCTGGTGAACGTGCTGGCCCAAAGCGGGCGGTTTGTTGCCTATAAGGAGACCAGTTGCGATCTGGCCAAAATCAAGGCGCTGCTGGAGGTGACGGCCGGGACGCCGCTGTCGCTGCTGCAGGCCAACACGCCCTACCTGCTCGATTCGGTGCGGGCCGGCGGTCTGGGCACGATGAGCACTGCGGCCATTTGGCTGCCCGACCTGGTCGCGGCCGTGATCGACAAGGGCCAGGCCGGCGATCCCGACGCCGGGCGGCTGCAGGGCGAGTTGTGCGCCTTGCACATGGTGGAGCGTATCGCGCACCCCAAGGGCACCAAATACCTGCTGGGCAAGCGCGGCTTGCCATTTACGACCCGCTCGCGGCACAAGACGTCGCCCTTGTCGCCGGAGGTGCTGCGCGGGCTGGACTATTGCGCCGAACGCTGGCTTGATGCGGATGGCAACCTGACTGTGCTATAGGTCGCATCATCTTTATCCAGGCCTGCCACGTGCCCTGGCACATCAAGCAGATTCAAGCCACGCGCGAATTGTACGAAGTCAGGTGGGCAATTCCCCTCAAATGTTGTTGCTCACGAGGGATTGCCAGACTTGATTATCAGCTCAACCATATTTGTTTTCAATCAAGGAGGATGTTTTTTATGGTAGCACCACTACGAGTGGCCGTTATTGGCACCGGCATGGGCCGGTATCACATGAAAGAGTTCGTCGAGAGCCCCAACGTCAAACTGGCGGCGATCTGCGACCTGAACCAGGAAGAAGCACTGCATTTTGCCCGAGAATACGGCGCAGAAAAGGTTGTAGCCGATTATCGCGACCTGTGGCAAGTGTCCAACCTGGACGCGATCAGCATCGCCGTGCCCAACTTTTTGCACGCCCAGATCGCGATCGAGGCCTTGGAGCGCGGGCTGCACGTATATTGTGAAAAGCCGATGGCCACCAGGCTGGCAGATGCCAAAAAGATGGTCGAAACGGCCGAGGCGCAGAACAAGCGGCTGATGATCGGTATGAGCCAGCGTTTCAAGCCGCAGTCGCTGGCGCTGCGCGGGTTGGTCGAGCAGGGCGAACTGGGCGACGTGTATTACGCGCGCACGACCTGGATCCGGCGTCGCGGCACGCCGGTGATCCACTTTTCGTCGGGCGGCTCGATGGGGCGCGGGGCGTGGTTTGTGGACAAGGAAAAAGCAGGCGCGGGTGCGTTGTTCGACATCGGCGTGCACATGTTCGACCTGACCTGGTGGCTGATGGGCAACCCCAAGCCGGTTTCGGTCTCGGCCGCCAGCTATCGCAACCTGTGGAACGACGAATTTGCCCGCCGAGGGATCAAATACGACATCGACGAGCTGTCGTCGGCGTTCGTGCGTTTTGAGAATGGGGTAACAGCCGTCTTTGACGTGAGCTGGGCGGCCAACCAGGACAACGAGATCAACGTGCGCATTTTTGGTACCGAGGCCGGGTTCCAGGTCTATCCGCCAGTGCTGTATTCCGAGCCACGTTGGGGCGAGCTGCACACCGACAGCATCGAGATCAAAGAGGTGGAAGCGGGGCTGAATCCCCGCCGTCACTTTGTGGATTGCATCCGCGATCCCGACCAACCTATGATCGCCTCCGGCCAGGAATGCCTGACCGTGATGGCCGTGCTCGATGCCGTGCAGCGCTCCGCCGAATGCGGGCGCGAGGTTGAGGTGGACTTGAAGTAAGTTCATCGAGCAAACCAACCGCGATTCCCCAACATCTATTTGGCGATAGGAGACGATGATGTCAAAACAAGGGTATTCCATTGATGCGTTGTTCGAATTGGGGCCGCAAAAGGCGTATGCCGGTCGCCAGCTCTCCCAGATCGCGTTTCCGATCGGCGGCATCGGCACGGGCAGCATCT